>CAZANJ010000104.1:0-7010 GCA_964486415.1 uncultured Anaerolineales bacterium | reverse complement strand
TCAGGGAGACGCTGCCGACCGCGCTACACCTGAAATCAGCCGATGGAAGCCGAAGCTCCCTCTTGGGCGTTCGTATCGGCGTCAGAACGCCGCACGCTAAGCTTTATGACGCCCGATCCTCGACCTGTCAGCGAAAGGCCTAGGCGGACGTGACCGCCTGCGCGGTCAGTCCCTAAGGCTTAACTCAGGTTACGCAACCATCGGAACGGCTGCGCCCATTGTCGCCTGCGGGACAGGTACCCAAGTGTTATTGGCACTTAGAATATTTTACTCCGTTGTTAACGAGGCCAGAGCACCCCGGCCTGCCGTCCATGCTCAGCCTTCCCCGTCGAAGCCTGTCATCCCCACGGCGATTACTATTGTAACATCACTCGCTCAGTTGTCAAGAACGGAAGTTGCGGGTTGCAAGTTTCAGGTTTCTCCCGCTTGTTGACAAATCCATCTTACTAGGGATAATAAGCCTATGCGTTTATGGAAATTGAATCTCTTGATTACCGCCTTGTTGCTTATGACCGCAGCGGCCTGTGGGACTTCCTCTGACCCATCGCCCTCGTCGGTGCCTGCCGCCAGGATCGACGCGACGGCTACACCCACACTCACGCCCACTTCTACTTCCACACCTACGCCTACACCCACTCCCACGCCTACATCCACACCCACACCCACCCCAACACCAACACCGACACCCGATCCCGGCGAATGGCTCACCGAGGCCGCGCAGGAGATGCATAACGGGGACTACGAAAACGCCGCCGCCGTTTACCGCAGCTTGCTCACTCGCTCGCTCGACGCGGACACCGCTGCCCAAGCCCAGCTAGGTCTGGGGAAAGCTCACTTGCAGAACGGCGAATATGCCGAGGCCATCCCCGTTCTCCGCGAGCTCCTCGACGATCCCGCCGATGGTGATGCCAATCCCGAGGCCCACTTCTTGCTGGCCGAGGCGCTGATCGGCGCGGGCGAACCGCTCTCGGCCAGCGAGGCCTACAGCGCTTACCTCTCTTCGGGCACAGTCATCACCCCCTACGTGAACCGCTGGCTGGGCGATGCTCTCTACACCAGCAGCGCCTACCTCCCCGCCACGGACGCCTACGAGAGCGCCATCGCCGAGGCCCCGGACAGCCCCTTCGAGATCGACGTGCGCGAGAAGCTCGCCCTGACTCACGTGGCGCTACAGAACTACCCCGCCTCAGTCGAGCAGTACGACGCCATCTTGGAAATCGCTGAGCAACGCGCTACCCGCGCCCGAATTGAACATCAAGCCGCCGAAACGCTCATCCTGGCCGGGCAGACCGAGGAGGGCTACGAGCGCCACCGCTTCACGGTCGAGACTTATCCCACCGCATACTATGCCTACCTCTCATTGGTCAAGCTGGTGGAGGCCGGGCGACCGGTGAACGATTTTCTGCGCGGTGTGGTCGATTATTACGGCGGCGCATACGGCCCGGCGGTCGGGGCGCTCTACCGCTACATCGAGGCCAATCCGGAAACCTACTCCAGCGACGCCCATTGGTACGTCGGGCTCTCCTATCTAGAAGCAGGAAGCCCCGAGCTGGCGGCGGCGGAATTCGAGAGGATGATCGAGGCCTACCCGGAAAATGCGCATTGGGGCGACGCCTGGATGGGTTGGGCCGAGGCATATCTGGATATGGATGAGGTGGACCAAGCGATTGAAATCTACCGCCGCTTCGCCGCCACAGCCTCCGATCACCCAAGGGCGCCGGAGGCCCTCTGGGAGGCGGGACAATGGCTGGAGAACACCGGCGATCTGGAGACCGCCGCCGAGGTCTACTTCGACTGTCACGTCGGATACCCCGATTCCGATTATGGCGCGTCGGCCCTCTTCCGCAGCGGGCTGCAATCCTATCAACTGGAGGAGTTGGTGGATGCCGCTGTGGCCTGGGATACGCTGACCCAGATCTATCCAGACTCCCCCTACCGGCCCAGGGCGCTCCTCTGGCTGGGGAAGCTCCGCCTGGCGCAAGATGATCCGGAGGCTGCACAGGAGGCCTTCGCGAAAGCCCAGGTTGCCGATCCGATGGGCTACTACGGCCTGCGAGCTGCAGATTTAGCCGCCGATCCGGACGCGCCAGTCTTTCCCTCCACCCCAAACCCTACTATCCAACAAAACCCCGACCGAGGAACTGAATTTGCCGAATGGCTGGGGATGGACCTCCTTGAAGAGAGCGATCCGCGTCTAGATAAACTTGACCCCGAACTGGCCGCCGATCCGCGCTTCCGGCGGGGGCAGGAATTATGGCGACTGGGGCGCTTCGTGGAGGCCAAGGGAGAACTGGAAGCGCTCCGCCGCGCCACAGCCTACGATGCACAGGCTCAATATCAACTGGCGCTGGTATACGGGGATGATTTACATTCCAATGATCCGGGCAACGACCTCACCCCTTGGGACATCGATCTCTATCGCTCCTCGATCCTGTGCGCCGCGCAGCTCGTCCGCCTCTCCCCGGTGACGCACACCATCGAGGCGCCGATACCCATCGCGCGTCTCGTCTATCCCACCTACTATGAGAGACTGGTGATGCAGAACACTCGCTGGTCCGATTTTGGGCTCAGAGACCTCGACCCGCTGCTCGTGTTCGCCGTCGTGCGACAGGAGAGCCTCTTCGAGAGCCTGGCGGCTTCCTACGTCGGCGCTCACGGGCTGATGCAGGTGATGCCGGCCACCGGCGCAGACATCGCCGCCGAGCTGGATTGGCCCCCCGATTATGAGACCGCGAACCTCTACCGTCCCTACGTCAGCTTGCGCTTCGGCACCTACTATCTGGCGCAGCAGATTGAGCGCTTCGACGGACGGATCGACGTGGCCCTGGCGGCCTACAATGCCGGCCCCTTCCGCGCCGCCCGCTGGCTGGATCGCAGCGGCGATGACCCCGATCTCTTCCTCGAGTTAATCACGCTGGAGGAGCCACGCCTCTACATTCGGCGCGTGCGAGAGCACCTCGCCGCCTACCAGCTTTTGTACGGAATGGAAGATTGAGCCAATCTGCAACTTGCAAACTTGCAACCCAAAACAATGTACGCTGAAGTAGTTGTCTTCTCGCCGGCCGAGGCGTCGGATGATCGGCCGGCTTTTACCTACCACATACCGGATGAGCTGACGGGCCGGCTGGCGGTGGGAGCATTGGTCGTCGTCCCCTTTGGTCCGCGAAAGCTCTATGGCATTGTCAGCGCTTTCAGCGACAGAGCGCCCGTCCCCGAGACCCGCCCCATCGAAGCGCTGGTGGACCCGAAACCGGTTCTTGGCCCGACGCAGATTGAGCTGGCCCGCTGGATGCGACGG
The DNA here is from genome assembly GCA_964486415.1 of uncultured Anaerolineales bacterium. Taxonomy (GTDB): domain Bacteria; phylum Chloroflexota; class Anaerolineae; order B4-G1; family B4-G1; genus CAZANJ01. The sequence goes on along the minus strand of CAZANJ010000104.1, from coordinate 3,712 downwards.
GCGTATCTGGCATCCCTACACGAATGCCTGGAGATGATGCTCCCGCCGGGGGTAGCCGGATATGCCGATTTGCGCATAGAGCTAAAAATAAAGAGCGGTGATGACAAACCGCCGCCGGACGCGGCCAACACTGAGGCTCAAGCCCAACTGCTGGAGGTTCTTCGTCGCCGAGGGGCCTTGCGCGGCACCCAACTGGATGCCGCGTTGCGCAATATCGATTGGCGTGCTGCCTCGGAGCAACTCGCCCGTAGAGGAATCGTAACCCGCGAGTCATTCCTCGCCCCACCCCCGGCTTCCCCCAAACTGGTGAAGACCGTGCGGCTCATCCCCAACGTTGACGAAGAAACCGCGCTATCCGGCCTGCGCAGCGAACATTATCCCGTGATCATCAAATTACTACGCGAAGAGAGCGACCCGATGGACATCAAAGCGGTCTACGAGGAAGTGGGCTGTAGCCGCTATCATCTGAACAAACTGGAGGAGCGTGGATTGGTCGCCTTCGGCAGCGAGGAGGTCTGGCGCGATCCATTGGCCAATCAGGTCTTTCTGCCCACAGCGCCCCCCCCTCTCACCGCCGATCAGCAAGCGGTCTGGAAAAAGGTAAAAGCCGCAATCCGCAACCCGCAACCCGCGACCTTCCTTCTCCACGGCGTGACCGGTTCTGGCAAAACGGAGATTTATCTGCGCTCAGTCGCCGCAGCGCTGGAACAGGGACGCAAGGCCATCATTCTCGTCCCAGAGATTTCCCTCACCCCACAAACAGTCGCCCGTTTCGCGGGGCGGTTCACCCATAAGCGCGTCGCCGTGCTCCACAGTGCGCTGACCAACGGCGAGCGGTACGATACCTGGCGCCGCGCCCGCGCCGGCCTGTTGGACATAATCGTCGGTCCACGCTCGGCCCTCTTCACGCCACTTTCACCGTTGGGGCTGATTGTGCTGGACGAGGAGCACGATGACAGCTACAAACAAGAGGCGCCCCGTCCCCGCTATCACGCCCGCGACACGGCGCTCGAACTGGCGCGTATCAGCGGCGCGACGGTCATCCTGGGCTCCGCTACGCCCAGCCTCGAATCCTACCGCCGCGCCCAGCAGGGAGAGTTCACCCTGCTGGAGATGCCGCGTCGCATTATGGGGCACATCCGCCGCGTGCAGGAACTCCAGGCCCGCTATCAGGTCACCAGCACCCGCTATCAGGCTTTGCGCGATGGGCCTACCGAGGCCCGCTATATGCCCCTGCCCCCGGTACAGGTCGTCGACCTACGGGCAGAGCTGCGCGCCGGCAATCGCTCGATCTTCAGCCTCGCCCTCCAGCGGGCGATGGATGAAGCGCTGGAACGAGGCGAGCAGATCATCCTCTTCCTCAATCGACGCGGGACGGCCACATTCGTCCTCTGCCGCGACTGCGGGCACGTGATGCGCTGCCCGCGCTGCGACACGCCGCTGACTTACCACAGCCCTCGCGCCCACCTGGTCTGCCATCACTGCAACCACCGCGAGCCACAGCCTGCCCGCTGCCCTCACTGTGGGGGAAAGCGCATTCGTTACTTCGGATTGGGCACCGAGCGCGTGACGCGAGCAGTGCGCGAACGTTGGCCCGAAGCTCGCTTGCTGCGCTGGGACCGCGATACCGCTCGCACCCACGACGCGCATGCCAGCATATTGCGGCGCTTCGCCGACGGCGGGGCCGACGTGCTCATCGGCACCCAGATGATCGCCAAAGGGCTCGATCTGCCGCTGGTGACCGTCGTCGGCGTCATCTCGGCCGATACAGCCCTCAACCTACCCGATTTCCGCTCCGGCGAGCGCACGTTCCAACTGCTCACCCAGGTGGCCGGGCGGGCCGGGCGCGGATTATTGGGCGGGCACGTCGTCGTTCAGACCTACCATCCCGATCATTACGCGGTCGCCGCCGCCTCCGAGCACGATTACGAGACTTTCGCCGCGCAGGAGATGGCCTTCCGCCGCGAGCAGGGGTATCCGCCTTATCGTCGCCTGGCGAAGCTAGTGTATGAGGATTCCAGTTATTCCCGCGCCCAAGCCAGAGCTGAGGCGCTGGCGGAGAATTTGCGGGAAGCGCTGGCCCAGAGCGAGCTACCCAAGGATGATCTCCTCGGCCCGGCGCCGCCATTCTTCGCCCGTCTGCGGGGGCGTTACCGCTGGCAACTGCTCTTGCGCCACGCCGATCCGCCCAAGTTCTTGAGCGCGGTCCATATACCCGCCGGCTGGCGCGTGGAGGTCGATCCGGTGAGCGTGCTGTGATGCATAAAGAAAGACCCTAAAGTTTTCTGGAAATCTTTAGGGTCTTTGGTCTTCTGCGAATGATAACGGCTCAGGCTGGCGCTCCTTCCAGGATCTGCAAGCTGCCGCTGGCGCCGATGCGCGTGGCGCCAGCCTCGATCATCTGCATTGCCTCGGCATAGCTGTGGATGCCGCCGGCAGCTTTCACGCCCATCTCCGGCCCGACCGTCTCGCGCATTAAGCGCACATCCTCCACGGTAGCGCCGCCACTGGCGAAGCCGGTAGAGGTCTTGACGAATTCGGCATCGGCAGCCTGCGCTGCCCGGCATGCTATGACCTTTTCTCCATCGCTCAACAGCGCGGTCTCGATGATGACCTTGAGCAATGCCCCGGCCTCGTGGCAGAAGTGGGCCAGAGTCATGATCTCACTTTGCACCCGCGCATCTTCACCGGCCTTCAGCATACCAATGTTGATTACCATATCCAACTCGTCAGCGCCATCGGCCAGCGCTTGCAAAGCTTCACACCCCTTGGCTTCAGTAGTGTTAGCGCCGAGCGGAAAACCGACCACGCTACAGACCGCCACCCCGCTCCCTGATAATGCCTCGGCGGCCTGCTTCACATAGACCGGATTGACGCAAACGGAGGCAAAGTGATGATCCCGTGCTTCGGCGCAGAGCCGCTCGATCTGCTGCGGAGTGGCCTCTGGCTTCAGCAAGGTATGGTCGATAAGACCTGCCAGCTCATCTCTGTTCATCAGTTACTCCCTTGTGATGCTAGCTCTGGAAAAGTGTAATGTGCTGCCAATCCCCACTCCTCCGGTGGCCAATAACAAAGCCAAGCCTTTCCAATGATGTTCTCGCGAGGAAGCATTCCCCAGGAATGGGAGTCGCTGGAATTGCTGCGGTTATCTCCCAGGACGAAATATTCTCCGGCGTTCAGGTCCCAAGTGCCAGAATACGGGCCGGGATTGGGGATATAGGGTTCATCAAGCTGAACCCTATCGATCCACAGTTCACCTTCCCTGATCTTCACCCGCTCACCCGGCAGACCTATGATGCGCTTGATGTAATCCTCAGAGAGGTTATTGGGAGGATGGAAGACGATAATATCCCCACGCTCTGGCGGGTGGATCCAGTAGGTAAGCTTACTGACCACCAGGTACTGCCCGTTGTGTAGCGTGGGCTCCATGCTCGATCCTCGGACCTGAAAACGGCCCGTGAGTGTGTTGAGCACGACGAAAATGATGAGGGTCAGAAGAGCTGTCTCCAGGATTTCGCGCAGCATCGAGCGCCCTCCGAACGTGCGGGAGAGGGAAATCTCCTCCCTGGCTTCCGAATGGAGTGGCTCGTGCTGGGCTTTGGGGCGTGACGTTTCTGAATGGATGTTCTCGTTTTCGATCATAGCGGGAACATTATAGTACAAGTGTGCAAGACGGGCAACCGTTTATTAAGCCGGGAAATCGTAGCGGTTC
>CAZANJ010000103.1:0-8363 GCA_964486415.1 uncultured Anaerolineales bacterium | reverse complement strand
ACTAGTGAATGGAGCAATAAGTAAAGGGGGGAATTAATAATGGAACCGGTAACTCGTGTAGTAGTTTTCCAAGACGAATTACCAGAGTTGGTAAGAGAATGGCTAACAGCGGCTGGGCGCTCTCCAGGCACTCCAATCGAACTATACTTTCTATCTGATGAATTGCTCATCCGTCCACAGGCGTCGGAAAGCCAAGATTTAGAAGACTGGCTGGAAGATGCTATGGCTCGTTACGATAGTTTACTGCAACGTTTAGCTTCAGCGTAGCTTGATGTATTCTTTAAGCCTACTTGAGGTCATTTCTATTCAGCGTGTTGCAATCCACAGATATGGTGGTTCATCGGGGGTGCGTGATCTGGGATTGCTTAAATCTGCGCTTGCCGCTCCTCGTCACACTATGTTCGGGGAAGAACTATATCCCGACCTAGCATCAAAGTGTGCAATTCTACTTTTCCTGATAGTAGAAAATCATCCCTTCGTAGATGGAAACAAACGCACAGCTTTCCTCTCAACTTTGCGGTTTGCTGAAATGAATAGTCACATGTTTGATGCTACTGAAGAGCAATTGTTCAATTTGACCGTAGGCATCGCCAGTGGTCAGCTCGATAAAGATGATGTGACGGCCTGGATGCACGAGCATTTGCGCTCACTGTAACTTCTCGGTCCACAGGAAGCATCAGAAAGCAAAAAGCCCCCGTCATCGAGACGGGGGCTTTTGATTCCTGTGCTGCTTGAGACTAACCGCCCAGGTAGGCTGCTTTGACCTCCGGATTCGCGGCTACTTCCTGGGCTGGACCTTCGAGCACGAAGCGCCCGGTCTCTAGCACGTAGGCGCGATCGGCGATGGAAAGCGCCATCTGCGCGTTCTGCTCTACCAGCAGGATGCTGGTGCCCTGCGAATTGATCTCCTGAATGATGGCGAAGATCTCATCCACCAGGAAGGGGGCTAGTCCCATCGATGGCTCATCCAGGAGCAACAGCTCCGGCTCCGACATCAAGCCCCGTCCCATCGCCAGCATCTGTTGCTCACCGCCGGAGAGCGTGCCGCCATACTGGTCGAGCCGCTCCTTGAGGCGGGGGAAGCTCTTGAAAACGCGCTCCAAGCTTTGCTTGATGCCCTTCTGGTCGGTGCGCGTGAAGGCTCCCATATCCAGATTTTCCTTCACCGTCAGCGGGGCGAATATCTTGCGCCCTTCCGGCACTTGGACTATGCCCAGCTCGACGATGTCGTAGGCGGGTGTTTTGGTGATTTCTTCATTCTTGAACTGGATGCTGCCGCCTCGGGCACGCACGAGGCCAGAGATGGTGTTCAGTGTGGTCGATTTTCCTGCGCCGTTGGCGCCGATCAGGGTTACGATCTCGCCCTTCTCCACGTGGAAGGAGATGCCTTGTAGCGCGTGAATCGCGCCATAGTAGACGTTTAGATCATTGACTTCTAATAGCATTGTTACAGCTCCTTCGTTGCGCGACTGCCCAGGTAAGCCTCAATCACCTTCGGATCGTTCCGAATTTCGTCCGGTGTGCCCCGCGCGATGATCTTTCCAAAGTCGATGACGGTCATCCATTCGCAGATGCCCATCACGACCCGCATCTGGTGCTCGATGAGGAGCACTGTCAGTTCGAAACGATCGCGGATGAAGTGAATTAGCTCCATCAATTCGACGATCTCGCCGGGGTTCATTCCGGCGGCTGGCTCATCCAGCAGGAGCAGATCGGGCTCGGTGGCCAGGGCGCGGGCGATCTCCATGCGGCGCTGCTCACCGTAGGGTAGGTTGGCGGCCAGCGTATCCTGATATTTCTCCAGTCCGAACACGCTCAAGAACTCTATCGCTCTTTCCGTCATCTCCTTTTCGCCTCGGTCGAAGCGTCTGGAGCGCAGGATGCCGTCGAAGATGTTATAGCTCGCGTGCTGATGGTAGGCTACGCGGACATTGTCCAGAACGGTCAGGTTGGGGAAGATGCGGATGTTCTGGAATGTGCGTCCGATGCCCAGTTGAGTGATTTCGTGGGCTGGTCTGTCGGTGATATTATCGCCTTGGAAGACGATGCGGCCATCGCTGACCGGATAGGTGCCGGTGATCATGTTGAAGATGGTCGTCTTGCCGGCCCCGTTTGGCCCGATCAGCCCGATCAATTCTCCTTCTTTGATCTCCACGTCGAAATCGTGAACGGCGCGTAGGCCACCGAAAAACTTAGTCAGGCCGTCGATTTTCAAAACGGTCGTATTATTTTTTTGTGGCATTATCAATTCGCCTCCTGCTTCCCGCTTCCTGTCTCCTGCTTCTCGTTTCCTGTCAGGGTCTCCGGACGTTTCAAGAAGCCTAGTTCATTGGTGCCCATAATGCCCTGGGGTCGGAACAGCATCACGAACAGGAGGATCAAGGGGTAGATGACGTAGCGCCAGTCGATCAGCTCGGCCGGCAGTACGCGCAACCCCTCAAGTAGGGTCACGAAGACGTAAGCTCCTATTGTCGTGCCGGTCATACTTCCCACACCGCCAAAGACGACCATCACGAAGGGGTCGATGGATTTCAGCCAGGTAAAGTTGGAGGGGTGGAGGAATGCGTACAAATGTGCATATAGACCACCGGCCAACCCGCCATAGGCGCAGCCGATGGTGTAGGCCAGCAGTTTATACTGATAGGTGTTGATGCCCATCGTCTCCGCTGCTGTGGGCTCGTCCCGGACGGCGAGGATGGCCCGTCCTGTGCTTGAGTAGATGAGGTTGCGCATCACGATGAGGGCTATCGCCACGCATGCTAGCACCCAGGGCCATGTGGTTAGCTGGGGGATGGCTACCATACCTCGCGCTCCCTTCATCGTGGGGATCAGCTTGTCGGCGTTGTTGAAGAAGACATATGCCATGACGCCAAAGCCCAGTGTGGCGATACAAAGGTAGTCATAGGTCAGGTTCAGGAGCGGCAGGCCGACGAGGAAACCGATGAGTGCGGCCAGGATGGTGCCCACTATCAGTGCGATTGCGAAAACCACTTGCTGGGATATGGCGGGGGGTAGTACGCCTAACACTGAGGGCGCGATAGCCAGAATGCCCTTGCGCACCAGCCAGCCGCTTCCGCCGCCGATGACGACAATGATCAACCCGGTGACGAGGATGGTGGCAGTCGTCGTCAACACCGAGGCTTCAAAGGGGGTCAGCAATTCGTCCAGTTTCTCTCGCAAGTTCCGCCTGCGATGACCGATATCCAGGTATGAGATCGCCAAAAGGGCCAGGATGAAGCCGGTCTCGATTCCCAATGCGCCGGCCAGTGCGCCGACCGGGCTTCCGCTCCACTGGGTAACCCAATCCTTGGTGACCAGGGCGGATGAGTAGGCTCCGATGCCGTAGAATGCGGCTTGGCCGATGGCGAACAGCCCGGCGTAACCGTACTTCATGTTCAGGCCCAGGGCCGATATGGACAGGATCGTGCCGGCCATAATTATCATCTGCCAGTACTCGGTGAGCCAGCCTTGGCTGAATGCTATTTGCACCAGGATGCCGACGATGAGGAAGAAAAGTACGGCTTTTAGCCAGTTGGGTAGTGAGCGAATGTTCATTGTTACTTCACCTCCTCGAACGGATCGCCGAAGATGCCGGTTGGTCTGATGAGGAGCATAGCGATGAGCAGGAGGAAGGCCACGCCATCTTTCAGTGTGGAGCCCAGGGGCACGTAACCTACCGTCATTGCTTCTGTCAGTCCCATAATCAGCGAACCCACGAAGGCGCCGGGGATGCTCCCGATGCCGCCGATGACGGCGGCCACGAAGGCTTTCAAGCCCGGCTGCAAGCCCATGAAGGTGAAGATCTGGGGGTAAGCGGTGGCGTACAACATCGCTGCTGTGCCGGCCAGCGCTCCGGTGAGAGCGAAGGTGGCGCCGATGACGGCATTGACGTTGATGCCCATCAGGCGGGCTGTGGGCTTGTCGAACGCGCTGGCGCGCATTGCTTTGCCGACCTTGGTGTGACCGACGATGTATTGCACCCCCAGGAAGTAGGCGATGGAGACGCCAGCGATGACCAACTGGATGTTAGTGAAAGTCACCCCGCCCACATTCCACGTCACCAACTCAAAGGGACGCTCAAACGCGATGTAATCAGGGCTAAAAACAAAATTAAGCGCGGTGAAGTATTCCAGAAAGATGGACATTCCTAAAGCGGTGATGAGGGCTGCGATACGGGGCGCGTCGCGCAATGGCTTGTAGGCTACTCGGTCTATGAGCACTGCCAGGAAGGTGCAAGCCACCGTTGCCAGTAGCAGAGCTGGAATAAAAGAGAAGCCATATTGTGTGATGCCATAGAAGGAAACAAATGCCCCGATCATAAAGACATCACCATAGGCGAAGTTAATTAGCTTCACCACACCGTAGACCAGGGTATAGCCCACGGCGATCATAGCGTATACGAAGCCGAGCTGTAGTCCGTTGAGGGCCTGTTGCACGAAGGTGACCGGGTTCTCGGCGACCAGTCCGCCAACGACCCTTATGATCACACCCGCTATGCCGGCCAGGATACCCCAACTGAGGGCTTTGAGAATCAATTTGACGACGTTGTCTTTCATACTGTCTTCTCTCCTTAAGAGCCTCAGGTGCGCTGGCGGGATGTTAACTCCTATCGACCTGAAAGAGCTCGTTTAGGGACTTCCAAGGATTGGAGCGCGTCTGGAAATTCTGAACCCGAGATGTTCGTAGTAACGACTTCAGTCGTTTTTGAACCAGTCTCGATGGTTTTCGAACTCTTCCCGTGAAGAACGACTAGAGTCGTTACTGCGGACGTTCGCTTTCAGACTCGCTCTCAATAGAGAAGTGAGGAGAGGGCTTCTATGCCCTCTCCTCACTGATGTTGCGGGTGAGCTACGGCGCTACGAACTTGACGAATTCGACCTTGCCACCGGTGACGTGATTGATGGCGGCGGTCTTCTGGGGGTCGCCGTACTCGTTGTAGACGATGCTACCGGCCACACCCTCGTACTGGGTTTCCATCAGCGCGTCCTTCACTGCGGCGGGATCATCCGTGCCAGCTTCGGAGATGGCTTGCAGCAGCACGCGGGCGGCGTCGTAAGCCAGCGCGGCCAGCGCATCTGGCGGGGCACCGTATTCCGCTTCATAGTTGGCGATGAAGTTCTGCACGATTGGGCGCGGGTCGGCGGGGGAGTAGTGGTTGCTGTGATAGCCGCCGTCCACCGCTTCCAGATCCAGCAGCGGGGAGTCCCAGCCATCGGCACCTTGCAGGGTGGCCTCGATGCCCTTTTCCTTAGCCTGCTTGGCGATTACGTTGACCTTATTGTAGTAGTCAGGCAGGAAGAGCACGTCAACGTCGGCGTCGGCCACCTTGGTCAGCAGGGCCGAGAAGTCGGTGTCCTCCTTGGTGTAAGCCTCGAAGATCGGCACCTCTCCGCCCATCTCCTCGAAGGAGGCTTTGTAGTACTCGGCCAGGCCCTTCACGTAGTCGTTGCCCACATCGTAGAGCACGGCTGCCTTCTGCGCACCGAGGTCGTTGATGGCGAAGGAGGCGTTTACCTCGCCCTGGAAGGGGTCGAGGAAGCAGGCGCGGAAGATGTACTCCTTGTTGGAGCCGTCCTCGTTGATCGTCACCTGCGGGTTGGTCGAGGTGGGGCTCATCTGTAGCACGCCAACAGGGTTGGCGATCTCCGAGATGGGTATCGACGCGCTGGAGCAGACTGCGCCGAGGATGTACTTCACCTTGTCCTGGTTGATGACCTTGTTGGCCACGTTGGCCGCTTCCTGAGCGTCACACTTGGTGTCGCCCAAGGTGGTCTCGATCTCCCAGCCGGCGGCGCGCGCCTCGTCGAAGGCCAGGTCAACGCCGTTGGAGCTGGATTCGCCGAAGGTCTTCACGTCACCGCTCATCGGGAAGAGCTTGGCAACCTTGATCCCGAAGTCAGGCGCCTCTGCAACTGGCACGCCGACCTCTTCTTCCTCCGCGGGGGCCTCTGCGGGCTCGCCAGCGGGGGCGACGAATTTCACGAATTCGATCGCGCCGCCGGTGATGTGGCTGATGGCGGCCTTCTTGATGGGATCGCCGCTTTCGTCGAACTTGATGTCACCGGCGACACCCTCGAACTCGATGGCGGCCAGCGCATCCTTGACCGCGGCGGGGTCGTCCACGCCGGCGTTCTCGATGGCTTGTAGCAGCACGTTGGTAGCGTCGTAGGCCAGTACGGCTACGAAGTCGGGGGTCATGTCGTGCGTGCTTTCGAAGTTCTTAACGAAGTCCTGCACGAGGGGGCGCGGGTCGTAGGGTGAGTAGTGGTTGCTGAAGTAAGCGCCGTCCACGGCTTCCAGATCCAGGTCGGGGGAGTCCCAACCATCGGCGCCGAGCATTACAGCCTCCACGCCTTTCTCCTTGGCCTGCTTGGCGATCACATTGACCTTGTTGTAGTAGTCAGGCAGGAAAAGCACGTCAACATCGGCTTCGGCCACCTTGGTCAACAGGGCCGAGAAGTCGGTGTCTTCCTTGGTGTAGGCCTCGAAGACGGGCACATCGCCGCCCAGTTCTTCGAAGGAAGCCTTGAAGTACTCGGCCAGTCCCTTGACGTAGTCATTGCCTACGTCATAGAGGATGGCGGCATTCTGGGCTCCTAGTTCATCCATAGCGAAGCTTGCGTCCACCTCGCCCTGGAAGGGGTCGAGGAAGCAGGCGCGGAAGATGTACTCCTTGTTGGAGCCGTCCTCGTTGATCGTCACCTGCGGGTTGGTCGAGGGGGGGCTGATCTGCACGACGCCAGCGGGGTTGGCGATCTCCGAGATGGGGATCGATGCGCTGGAGCAGACGGCGCCGACGATGTACCTCACCTTGTCCTGGTTGATGACCTTGTTGGCCACGTTGGCGGCCTCTTGAGCGTCGCACTTGGTGTCGCCGATGATGATCTCGACCTGGCGCCCTAGCACGCCGCCCTGGGCATTCCATTCTTCGACGGCCATTTCGACGCCGCGCTTGGTGCCTTCGCCGAAGGTCTTCACGTCACCGCTCATCGCGGCCAGCATAGCGATCTTGAGCGTCTCGGCTTCCTCTGCGGGCTCTTCTTCCTCTTCTTCGGGTTCCTCTGGTGCCTCGGTGGGTTCTGCTTCTTCCTCTTCCGCCGGTGCCTCGGTTGGAACTTCAGTTGGCTGCGGGCCGCAGCCTGCTGCGATACCGAAGAGCAGGGATACGACTACGAGTAGACTTAAGATTCTTAGCTTCTTCATTCTTCAACTCCTCCTTAATCTCATTACGTGTTTACTGTTAGCAGTCGGGAGTTTCTCCAATCTCCTTGACCAATAGTTGTGAATCTTTGTATGTATACCATCACCTCCTTTCGCATAGGGGTAGATTAGTTCTTGACAAGCTAGGGTCTAACCCGAAAGCAGGCATGCGGTTGTTTTAGCAGTGCCGCTCCTGTGGCTTCCGGGAAGATTTTTCGGGCAAGTTTCCCTTCACCTTTTCAGGGGTGTGGGGGTAGTAGGTAGTATTTATGGTGCTTGCAGGGTGGTCAAGCTTTGAATGCTACTTGGACATTGGGTCTGTCTATCACATACAAGATGGCACTTGAAAGCGCGATGGATAACAGGCTGGTGAAAATGAATGTCCAGTTGGTGCTTTCCCCAGGAGATGCATTGGGAAACAAAATCAGAAAGCGGACGATGACGTTAAGGCCCTGAACGAAAATGCACAACGTCAGTGCCCACCTCTTGAGCGTCAGCATGGCCCAACCCAAAAATATGAAGAGGGCAAGGGGAGCGACATAAAAGATGGGGTTGATGGACAGAAGCATTTTTGGGGGTAAAGTAAGCGCTGGAATAAATTGTAAGAGTGCTACGAGCGTAACGACGGCGGGGCGGGACCTTTCCATCAGTGTCCTCCTTTGATCAACCACTGACTATAATGGCAATTTCCCAAAAGAAAGGGATGGTGCAAAGTTACTTAGTTGCTTGGCTTGCCGAGAAGTTATCAAGCTTATAGCATAGTTGTAGTGTTTTGTCAAATTTCTATGGTTTTCAGCCTTTCTAGCTGATGAGCGCATTCATTACTTGAGGGACTTGAGCGATCTTGCTCATTTGAACCACAATTAGATTGATTTTCATCCTTAAATCTGTGTCAATCTGTGGGGGGAAGGTAAATTGACACACTCTTTCAATTCTACTTAAAACCCTAGCTTTGTCAAATCCCAACTCTTGGGGGGAAATCGTAGCGGTTCTAAGGCCCTCCAGAGGCCACCAGAGGCTTTCTGTGGCATTGGGTGCGTCCATCAACCCCAAGGCGGCGGGTTTCCATACCCGCCGATTTTTGAATCGCTTCGAAAACCCTTGGGATAGAGTTGCTCATAATTTGTATTTGACTTTACTTTACCAGTAGGTATAATTGCTAT
>CAZANJ010000102.1:0-8420 GCA_964486415.1 uncultured Anaerolineales bacterium | reverse complement strand
TATGCATAAAGATGCTGCTCCGAGATATCGATCAGGATACGCTTCGCGCCGCTGGCCGAAACGGACGCCTGGGAGCCGGTGCTTTCAGAGGCCAAGCTGCCGATCCTGGGAATCGTGAGGACTTGCCCAGGCCGAATCAACATTGGGTTGGCGATGTTATTCACTCTGATCAACGTCCAGAGCGCGATGTTATAGTGATGCGCGATGGAGGAAAGAGTCTCACCACGCTGCACAGTGTGAGTCGTGGAAGCGTGCTCTGGCTGATAGGCTGCGGAGGGCTCAGTTGGACTACCTGGAATGATCAGCTTTTGGCCTGCGAAGAGTTGATCGGGATTGTAGATGTTGTTGCGCTCAGAAAGCGCTTGCACCGTGACGCCATACCGCAGGGCGATGCGATACAGGTTCTCGCCGGGCTGGACCGTGTGCGTGGCGCCAGCCGTGGCTGGCGCACTCGGCGCCAAGCTGACCGCCGGGATGCTCAGCTTCTGCCCGACGTAGATGTGCGCAGGATCAGCCAATCCATTGATGGCAGAGAGCGCATCCACCGAAGTCCCGTAACGGCGAGCGATGCTAAACAAGGTATCGCCCCAGGCTACAACGTGAACCACGTTGCCCTCCTGGGATTGGGCCGCGTTTACATCCACCGCCCCCGAGGCCATCCACGTCAAAAATAGAGCCAACAATGTAAAACGGATACATTTGTCCATCATTTATCCTCCGTCGGTTGACTTTTGCTTTTCTACGGACTACAATCGAAGTGTTATGGCAGCGGCATGGACGTGTAAACTACCTGATCGATCAATGCGCTCTCGCTTAGTTCACCGGTGCCAAAGGCCATCAGATCGGCAGCGCTCACCAGCGCCTCGACGTACAAACCCCGCTGCCCCAAACCCTCCTCGTGAGGGCGGAGAGCCATAACCGAGACCTCGACCTGGGAGAAAGCACAGTCTTCACTTTCCAGAGCCAACGCGATGTCGAAAGCGGCCCAGACCTGCTGCGCGGCTACCTCGGGCGCCTGGGCCGGCGCGAGTTTATAGAATAGTTTGAAGCGGAGCATCCCGTCGGGGGTCAACTCGACCGTCCCGCCCAGATTGGCCTGGGCCAACAGTTGCGCAGCGCGCCATTCGCACTCATCCAATGCAACCGAGCTGGAAGTGAGCACAGGTGAAGTGTTCGCTGACCCGGTCGCTTGGGGAGAGCGCACCACGAACAGGATCATGGCCAAAATGACGGCGCCATTTGCAATTGCCAGAGCAGCGATGATACGTTTTTGTCGCAGAGTCATCAAATCATCCCCATATTTCGCGCCACGTTTGCATTTCACGTAAGTGTAGCACAATTGGGTCTACAATGCAATAGGAGGAGTTGACCTCTCCTTCCACCGAATAAGGAGGGCCGAACATGGTAAAAGGCTGGCTTAGTCTAAGTCGAGAGAAACGCCTGGGGGTCTTGAGCACGCTGACGTCCAGTTTTCTGCTGGGATGGGCGCCCGTCTTGGGCAAGATGGCCTACGCAGGAGGCGCAGAACCATTCACGCTGGTCGCCTTCCGCACCGCGATAGCGGCTCTATTTCTGTGGATCGTGTTCTTGCTCTTCTGGCGTCGCGAGGTGGTCATTTCCTGGCGTGATTTGATCGGATGCATCGGTGTTGGCGCAGTCAACGGCTTCGGTTCACTGCTCTACTACACCAGCCTATCCCGCCTTGATGCATCCCGCGCCTCCCTACTCAACACCCTTTACCCCCTATGGGTAGTACTTTTTCTCTTCGCCGCCGGGCAGCCCTTGACGCGCCTCACCCTGGTTCGGCTCGCTCTCTCCATGATGGGCACCTACCTGCTGGCCCGGGCGAAGTCGGGGGAACTGGACTGGCTGGGCGTGACGCTGATGATCGCATCGGCAGCGACCTATGGCTGGCACCTGGTGCTGGGCCAATGGGTGCTGGCCGATGCTCCAGCACGCACGGCGGCGCTTTACATTGTGACTACTATGGCGGTCGTGGTATGCCTGGCACGTGGACTGCAAGCACAACCGGTAGAGACCATCGCGGTCAAAGGCTGGTACGCCATCGCAGCGCTGGGGATGACGACCGCGCTTTCAAGGCTAGCGATGTTCAGCGGACTGCAACAACTGGGCGGCGTGGAGACTTCTTTGGTCAGCTTGTTGGAGCTATTGGTCAGTCTGCTCTTGGCCTTCCTGCTGTTAGGGGAACGACTGTCGCTTGGGCAATGGCTCGGAGGCTTGCTGCTGGTGACGAGCTTGATCTTGATGTCCCGTGACCGAGGGGTGCAACTGGCAGAGGGAAATGTGCCGCTGGAATGGGAGGAAAGCCGGTAGTGGCTACGTTCTAATCCTCATCATCGGTTGCTGGTTCCAGCGGCAAGAGGATGTGAAACGTACTGCCCGGCAACCGCTCTTCGTCATATCCTTCACTCTCTACCCAGGCTTTACCCCCGTGGGCCTCAATGATTCCCTGGGCTACTGCAAGGCCCAGCCCCATTCCCCCACCCTTGAAGGCGGTCTTGCTGGAACGATGATAACGCGTGTCCTCCAGAACGTAGAAGCGGTCGAAGATTTTATCCTGCAATTCCGGGGGGATGCCTACCCCAGTGTCGCGTACCGAGATGTGCACCGTTTCTTCAATACAATTACTGGAGATGATAATCCGCCCGCCGTCGGGCGTGTACTTCATAGCATTACTGATAACGTTCCAAAGTGCTTGATACAACCTTCGCGAGTCGCCGCAGATCATGGGCACCTCATCTATCCCCTTCAACTCGAATTGCAGAGCGCGCGAGGGGCCGAAGTTTTCCAGATTCTTGACCACATTTTGAATCAATTTCCCCAATATCACAGGATCGCTGGCCAAGCTCAAACGATCAGCGTCGATGAGGGAGACGTTGCGGATCTCATCGAAGACCTGACTGAGCCGCTTGGAAGCATCGGCGATGCGCTGAAGCAGGTGACTGGGGCTCCCTTCCTCCTCCGGATCGCCGGGGACTTGCGAATCCTGGAGCAACATCTGAACGTAGCCGTAGATGCTGGTCAAGGGAGTACGCAGCTCATGGCTGGCTAAGAGGATGAAATCAGATTTAACCTTCTCTATCCGCTGTAACTCACTGTGCGCTTTCTCCAGTTCGCGGATTTTCTCCTCCAGGCGCTTTACCAGGCGCTGGCTGTACTCCGAAAGATAGCGGACTTTCTGCTCAGGTGATTCCAGCTCCTCGCGTCGGCCTCTCAGGAAAGCTATCACCTGATCTGAGAATTTATCGACGTCAATCGGCTTGGGAATGTATCCAGCACAACCAGCAATAAGGGCTCGCTCTCGATCCCCCTTCAACGTAGCGGCAGTGACAGCCACGATGGGCACATCCTCCATCTCCTCAATCGCCCGCAGGCGCGTGGTCACCTCGTAGCCATCCATCCCCCCGATGTTGATGTCCATCAAAATGAGATCAGGAATTATCTGTTGGGCAACGTCCACGGCGACCATTCCATCTTCCACCAAATTGACCTTGAAGCCCTCCGCTTCCAGCAGCCGTCGCACCAGAGTCGCGCTGGCGGGATCATCCTCTACGTACAAAATGTGTGGCTGTGCCTCTTGGTTCACTGTTAACTTTTCTCCAGTGCACCTAGTATCTCATAAAGCAGATCTTCGTCGGTGAATTTCCCCTTTTGCAGAAGCATCTGAATCTGGCCGCTGAGTCGTTCTTGCTCGCTGCCGGTCAATTCCTTGGCTGTGACGACGACAACGGGTATGTTCTGCAAATCCTCGTCCTCTTCCAACGCTTCTAGAACCTCAAACCCATCCATTCCCGGCATCATCAGATCCAGGAGAATAGCATCGGGCCTCTCGCGACGGATCATCTCCAACCCAGAGCGGCCTTCCTGGGCCTCGAAGATTTGATAATCCCCCCGCGCTTGCAGGATGCGTCGCAGGAGGCGCGAGGCATTGGGATCATCCTCCAAGATAGCGATGCGGCGCACGCCACGATCCAGGCACTCCAATGAACCCAACAAGCCCTCCTCCACCGTGTGGGCGCCCGAAGGAGCTTTCACCGTGCGGGCCCATTCCTCCCCTAGCAGATGCTTCTCCACCGGGAAGGTGTGACCAGAACAATTGACGACCACGGTCTCATCCCGCTTGACCACGCCACTTCTGATCAGTTTGAACAGTCCGGCGAAGGCCACACCGGCCGCCGGTTCCATCGAGATGCCATCCAGCTTGGCCATCACGTGCATGGCGCGGAAGGCTTCCTCGTCGGTGACCGACTCGAAGGCACCGCCGTGCTCACGGATCACTTTGGCCAGGTAAGAGTAAGCTGGCCCTGGGCTGCCGGTGGCGATGGTTATCACGCGCGTGCGTGGATTTAGAACCGGCTCCGCTTCATACAACCCCTTCTCGAAAGAACGAACCATTGGAGCACACCCGGCGACCTGGATACAGGCCAGCTTGGGCAAACGATCCACCAGCCCCATCCGTTTTAGCTCCCTGTACCCCTTCCAGACACCGACCGGCCCCATCCCTCCGCTGACCGCCTGGAAATACCAGTCCGGCGCACGCCAGGGAGTGTCTCCATGCCCCAGGAAATAGGGGAGCTGTTCGGCGATCTCGAAGGCGACCGTTTTCATACTCTCCCGCGCGGAGATGGAGCGGATACCCCGATCCAGAAATAGACCCTGGCGCTGCGCAAACTTCGCCGCCACCTGCTTGGTCTGGTCATACGTACCAGTGACCTTGACGACCTCGCTGCCATAGATGGCGACCTCACGCATCTTCTCTGGAGGCACCAGGCTGGTGAGGAAGGCCCAGAGCTTGATGCCGCTTATGGCGGAGTAGGCGGAATAAGCGATAGCCACGTTGCCCGTCGAAGCGACGACCAACTCATTAATGCCCAGTTCCTTCATCACAGAGAGGGTGAGGGAAGCCTGTCGATCTTTGAAGGAACCTGTAGGCCCCTGTCGCTCGTCCTTGACGTAGATGTGCGGAGAGCCCAACATCATCCCCAGATTGACGGCGGGCAAGAGGGGCGTCCCTCCCTCCCCCATCGAAACGCGGCTGGCTTGATTGTGCAAGGGAAGCAGTTCCCTGTATCGCCACATATTATGGGGCCGTCGGCGCAGCGCCTCCGGCCAGATCTGGGACAAACGCTCGTAATCGTAGATAACGTCCAGCCAATCTCCTCCACAAACGGGGCAGTGCTCCGGTGGCTTCCGAAGTGCCTCTTGGTAACCACACTTAATGCATTCTAGCCGGGGAAATTGCGGGTCATTCATGGGCTTCATCCTAGAGAGAGCTCAAGCTATCGATAAATTCATTCGACTAGCAAAGCCGAACATCGCTTTACATTATACCATAGACACGGGAAGTGCCCAATCTTGCCTTTCGATTCGTTCTATAGTATACTTTCAACTTGAACTGGTTGCAATCGATAATCACCACATTTCCCGCGGAAGTCATCAGCAATTAAGAAGGAGGCATAAAGATGGCTACTAAGTTGGGTCCCCACGTCCTGCGCGGTACCAAAGAGCTACCCGATTACATCCAAACCCGACCGGCGGTGATAAAATTGGTCGGCGGTTGGGGCATGGCCGACAGCGTACCCGAAGGGGTGCTAGTAATAGGCCGCAAGCATCAGGGGGATTATGACGCACAGCTCCAATATAATACCGACAAGACCCCTCTGCAAGCGGCTAAACAATTCGTCCAGGATCAGTTGGATACCTATCAATCCAACTCCATCACCTACTGGGAAGGCCACAACGAGCCTGTCTGGAGCACCGAGGAGGAGATGGCCTGGTATGCTCAATTCGAGATCGAGCGCATGAAGCTGATGGCCGATCTGGGCTACAAATGCGTGCTGGGCAACTTCGCCACGGGCACGCCGCCGCTCGAACTGTGGCCCGCATTTCTACCCGCCATTGAGGCCGGCCTGGAGTATGAGGCCATCCTCGGCCTCCACGAATACAGTTGCCCCTGGATGTGGTGGATGACGGGCAAGCATCAACTGGGCCCCGACGAAGATCAAGGGGACGAAGGCTGGACTACTTTGCGCTACCGCAAGGTCTACCGCCAATACCTGATCCCTAACGGCACGGTGATACCCCTGGTCATCACCGAGGGCGGCATAGATCCGTTGGTAAATCCCAAACCCCCTGGCACTCCCGATGCTCCCTGGAAAGGACTGGGTAAGTTCTGGAAAAAGAAGGACAAAAAGACTGACAAGGAGGATTACTACTTCCGCCAACTGGTGTGGTATGACGAGGAGATGCAGAAAGATTACTACGTCGTCGGGATGACGCTTTTCACGTGGGGATCCTTCGGCGATCCGTGGGAGGACTTCGATGTGACCGGGACGGAAGTGGCCGAAAAATTGATCGATTACACCAGGGAGAATCCGGCCCAGTCCTTTGTCTACTCCAAGTACTCAAAGCAAAAGAGCGAGAAGAAGCCACGCGGGAAACCCCGTGCACAATACGACCGCACTTACGTGCTCTTGCCCCCAGATGCTGATACCGCCTGGGCCCGCGCTGTAGTGGAGGGTTCATGGAATGAGAAGCGTTATACCATCGGCAGCAGCGCCGACGACGCTGGCATCGGCGATCTCGACGTGCGGCGCGTGATCGCCGTAAACCCGCACCGCTGGCCTGGCCCCACCAGCCTGAAAGAGTTCTACGAGAAATACTATCCCGGCGTCGAGTACACATCCATCACCGCAGAGACGCCCGCGAAGCTGAAGGAGAAACTAGCCAAACTGTAGGGGCAACCCTTGTGGTTGCCCAACGACGCGCCTGGGCGGGCACGGAGTCCCGCCCCTACGAAGCGGACCACGCGAAACCTAGTGATTGCCCAACCCTTGTGGAAGATTTTGAGGTCAGTAAGGAGGTTAAGATTATGCGCAAACTCATCAGTTTTTTAGTCGGACTTTTGGCAGGAGCTATAGTCGGCGGGGCAGGCGCTCTGTTGCTGACCCCCTATAAAGGCGAAGATCTACAGGACCAGATACGCGCTCGCATACAGGAGCTTCTGGAAGAAGGACAACGAGCAACAGCCATTCGCCAGACCGAGCTTGAGAACCAACTCGAAACATTCAAGCGCGGTCAACCGATCACCATCGAAACAGCCCCAGATCAACCCTCAGCATAAGCATCAGCCCCAGGTGCAACGCACTTAAGCAAGTGCGTTGCACCTTCAGGGACCTACGTACCCCCTCGTAATCAAAGCCAGATAAAACCGATATCGCGGTCGGGGTTCCAGATCAAAGCTTCGGGCAACTACCGCATCTGTGATAATATGCACATCGGTGATAACCGTAGTCTGATATCCCTCAACCACTGGACACGCGGTGACGGTGTAACCGCCGACGGGCAGCATCATTGAATAGACGCCGTCACTCCCCGTCGTAGTGGTGAAAAATATTCGATAGCCCGTCGTCGCGGCCTCAACAGTAGCGGTGAGTTCCTGCCCTGTGTCCAGGGCGCGAACCGTCCCCGACAGCAGCCCCGTCGAAAGCGGATGGCCCAGATGTGCGATAGTAGCCACGCTGGCACGGGTCATATCGGCGTAGTAATCCAGATCGAGCGTGGAGAGCGTATCGCTGACGGAGTGATAGTATGGCGTGAAATCCTCACCCTCGTAATCCTCTATCACCAGGATGGCCGGATAGCCTCGCTTGAGGAAGCTCCACTGGTCACTTCCTCCCCTCAAGGGATAAGCATCGATATCGATCCGCTGCGGTACAAGATCGAGATCATACACCCCCACCGTATCCGAGATAGATTCGCCCAACTGACGCGAGGCCAAAGCTCCTGCTTCATTCCCGCTGCGAGCATAGATGTCGAAGACTGGCTCACCG
Organism: uncultured Anaerolineales bacterium; assembly: GCA_964486415.1. Lineage (GTDB taxonomy): Bacteria > Chloroflexota > Anaerolineae > B4-G1 > B4-G1 > CAZANJ01. The sequence goes on along the minus strand of CAZANJ010000102.1, from coordinate 567 downwards.
GTATTGTAGCCGATCATATCCAGATTGATCACGCCCCGGATGTCATCGCCGCGCGCCGCACAGTCGGCAGCGTAAGCGTCGCTGCCGCGCAATCCCTGCTCCTCCCCGCTGAAAAGCACAAAGCGAAGCGTATGGGCGAAGTGACGCCGGGCCAGCAACTGCGCCGCAGTCAATACAGCGACGGAGCCAGAGCCGTTATCATCGGCGCCAGGAGCGCGGGCTGCCTCTGGCATATCATCTACATGTGCGACGAGGAGATAGACCGCCTCTGGATCAATCAAGCCCTCCTTCTCAGCTACCACGTTGCGCCTCGGTTTCCCCTCCCAGGTGTAGGTATTATACGCGACATCCAGCCCGAAGTCCGCGAAGCGCTCGTAGGCGTAGCGGGTGGTCATCGATATGGCATCGGTGTAGTGAGTGTTGCGGGTGGTGATGGTATAGAGCGCCCCCGACACCGTGACAGGACGTGCCCCCGTCAGCCCGGCCAATTCATAGGCCAGCGTCGGGGTAGTGATCCGCGCGATAACCGTGGCGACCGCTCCTTCTTCCGCGGAAGGCGGGTCATTC
>CAZANJ010000101.1:0-8532 GCA_964486415.1 uncultured Anaerolineales bacterium | reverse complement strand
AAGCGGCAGATTCATTGTCTGATAAGACAAGGTACGGTATAATTCCCTCAGCGCGTTCGCGTCTAACAAGACCTACACGACATTACAGTAAACTCAGGCGTGGCGGACTACACGAAAGAAAACACAGGAAAGTCACACCCTATTTTTACCAAGGAGCTGGCATGACTAACGACCCAACCTATCCCCTCGCCGAGGGCGTGCGCGCCGCTTATCGCGCCGGTGAGGACGACGAAACGATGGAGCCACTGGTACGCGTCGACGAGGACGGCGAGCCCATCGGGCGCATCGGCGATGGCGATTACGTCATCTTCTACAACATCCGCGGCGAACGGGAGATCGAGCTGACCCAGGCATTCGTCGCCGACGAGTTCCCCCACTTCGAGCGTGCGCCCATCACCACCCACTGGGCGACGATGATCGAATACCATCCCGACCTCGACGTGCGCATCGCCTTCCCCCCATCGGGCACACTCAGGGACACGCTCGGCGAAACGGTCAGCAAGGCGGGCAAGCGCCAGGTCAGAATCGTCGAGTCTGAAAAGCAAGTTCACGTGACCACCTTCCTGAACGGTGGGCGCGAGGAGCCTTTCCCCGGCGAGGAGCACCGCATCATCGAGTCGCTGGAATTCGAGGGCTACCTGCCGCCCCCGGAGATGCGCGCCGCCGACGTCGCCGACGCCGCCATAGACGCCCTGCGCGACGAGACGGTCGATCTGCTGGTGGTGAATTGGGCCAACGTCGACGTGATCGGCCACAGCGAGGATCGCGAGGCGATAAAGACCGCCGTCTCCACGGTGGACACCCAGTTGGCGCGGGTGCTGGAGGCCGCGCGAGAGATGAACGTGGCCGCCATGGTCACCGCCGACCACGGCACGGTGGAGAAATGGTACTACCCCGACGGCTCCATCGACACCGGGCACACCGACAGCCTGGTGCCCTTCGTCCTGGTCGCGCCCCACCTGGAAAAGGCCCGTGTGCGCGACGGCGGCACGCTGATCGACATAGCGCCGACGACACTGGACCTGATGGGCCTCGAGAAGCCGGAAGCGATGACGGGAACGTCGCTGGTCGAAGGCAGCGCTGGAAACGAGACCCAGAGAGCGGCGATCTTCATCCTCGATGGATGGGGCGCGCGCGACGAGGAGTGGGGCAACCTGATCCTGGAGGCCGACACGCCCGTGATGGACGAGCTACAGGCCACCCACCCCACCACCAGACTGGAGGCAGCTGGCGAAGCGGTCGGCCTGCCCAACGTGGTTCCCAATCGCGAGGGCAAGACCGTGGGCAACTCCGAGGTCGGTCACACCCACATCGGCGCGGGGCGTGTGGTGACCTCAGACAGGCTGCGCATCGAGCGTGCCATCGCCGACGGCAGCTTCTTCGAGAACGAAGCCCTGCGCTGGGCGATGGAGGGAGCCAAGCGGGACGGCACGGCGCTCCATCTGATGGGCATCATCTCCTTCTATAGCTCCCACGGCTCGGTGGAGCACCTCAAAGCGCTGCTGCGCATGGCCAAGCAGATCGGCGTAGAAGAGGCCTACGTCCACGGCATGCTGGGCCGGCGCGGCGAGAAACCGGAAAGCGGCGCCATCTACGTGGGCGACATCGAGGCCGAATGTGAAAGTCTCGGCGTGGGCCAATTCGTCTCCCTCATCGGGCGCTTCTGGTCGCTGGATCGAGAGTACAACTGGGACCGCATCGAGAAAAGCTACCGTTGGCTGGTGTATGGCGAGGGACAAGCGGTGCGCGAATAGTGACGCAAAAATCTGGGGCTCGACAGCAAGAAACCAGGTTTATGCTTTAAGCGCAGCGACATAAACCTGGTTTCTTACTCCGTATTGATGGGCGGCGTGGGACTTGAACCCACAAAACCTCCACGATGTCAACGTGGCGCTCTAGCCAATTGAGCTAGCCGCCCAAGTAAAATTATACCACTTCGCCGCTACTTTGCAAGTATGAACACAAAGAATCAAAAGGACCATTGGAACATCGTCGGACACGACTGGGCCGTCCAGGCCCTACAAAAGGGGCTCCTTACCGACACCCTCTCCCACGCCTACCTCTTCACCGGGCCACCCGAAATCGGGAAGACGGCCTTGGCGCAGAAGCTGGCCGCCGCGCTACTTTGTGAGGCCGAGGAACCCGCCGAACGGCCCTGCGGCCAATGCCGCGCCTGCCGCCTGATCGCGGGGGGCAATCATCCCGACCTGCACATCGTCGCATCGGAACACGTCGGCGCCCGGCTGAAGATCGACCAGGTGCGCGAGCTGGAACACCAGCTCACGCTCACCCCGGTCGAGGGGCGGTGTCAAGTGGTCATCCTGCGCCGCTTCGAGGAGGCCACCACATCGGCCGCCAACGCGCTGCTCAAGACGCTGGAGGAGCCGCCCTCCTACGTCGTGATCACAATCCTGGCCCAGGACGCCGACCTGCTCCTCCCCACCATCGTCTCCCGTTGCCAACAGCTTCCCCTGCGCCCGCTGCCCGTGACCCTGGTACAGCGCGCGCTCACCGAACGCTGGGGCGCAGCGCCTGAGCAGGCCGAACTGCTGGCCCATCTCTCCAGGGGACGTCTGGGCTGGGCCGTGCGCATGCTCAAGGAGAAGAAAGCGCTGGAGCAACGCACCGCGCGCCTGGAAGAACTGAGCGAGCTCATCGGCTCCTCCATCGTGAAGCGCTTCGACTACGCGGAGAAGCTGGCCCGCGACTCGGTCGCCACCCAGGAGACGCTCGACCTGTGGATCGGCTGGTGGCGCGACGTGCTGCTCGTGGCCGCCGACGCCGACGCACCCTTGACCAACGTGGACCGGCGGAGCACCCTACACCAACACGCCCGCCGCTTTGGCGTGGAGCAGAGCGCGAACGTGCTCAAGGCCATGCGCGACGCCGCCGACAAACTGGCCCGCAATGCGAACGCACGCCTCACGCTTGAGGTGCTAATGCTCGACCTGCCCCGGCCGGCATCCTAGTACAGCTCGGCAGAAGTTTTCCATCAGTTTGTGCTCGAAGGGGATCGCCAGATCCCCGTCCCAACTACTGTTTTGAGACAGGTTTCGTCGCACAGAGGCCGGGATCTGGCGATCCCTGATGAGCAACAGATAAATGCAATTGCCCCGCCGCGAGCAATAATCGGATAATAACTCGGAGGTTTGACATGACAAAACATCCCCTTGGCGCACTAGTCGTCCACGGCTTCACGGCCAGCCTGGATTGTGTCAATGGCGTGACGGAGGCCCTGAAAACGCTGGGAATACCCACCCGCATGCCCGTCCTGCGCGGACACGGCGCCGAATCGCCGGAGGCAATGCGCGGCGTCGATTGGCGCGACTGGGTCGCAGACGCCGAAGCCGCGCTCCAAGATCTGCTGGGCGAGGCCGAACGAGCGATCGTCTTCGGGCACAGCATGGGCGGGCTGGTGACACTCACGCTGGCCGCCGATCACGCCGACCGCATCGACAGCATCGTGGTGGCGGCCGCCGCTGTCCAACTGGACTCCCCCCTGGCCCCCGGACGGCCCTTCTATTTCCTGGCCCCGCTGGCCTCGCGCCTGATGGGGAAAATGGATATGCCGCCGACCTACGCCGACCCCAGCCTGGCGTCGAATGACACCAATTACTCCTGGGCGCCCGGCGACGCCGTACTCTCCCTGCTACGGTTCAGCGAGCGAACGCGCCAGCGCCTGCCGGAGGTGAAGGTGCCGACTCTCATCATGCAGAGCCACAAGGATACCACCGTGGCCCCGGAGAGCGCCGAGATCATCTACAACCACATCTCCACCCCGCCGGAACAGAAACGCATCGCCTGGTTCGAGAGAACGGAGCACGAGATGTTCCGCGATTGCGAGCGCGAGGCCACTATAAAAACAGTGGCGGATTACGTGCGGGAGCGGATTACGGTTTGAAAATTGGTTCCAATGTCGTTAAGATAAGACTTCGGAAGTTTGCCGCTCAGGACTTTGGAAGTAAAACTAAGCCCTGATTGGCCTCGAAATGTTTTTTGAAGATGTAATTTTGAAACTTCCGAAGTCTGGATGGCCCTTAACTTAATGACATTGAGAATTGGTTCAATCTCAGAGATTGAACCAATCTAATAGCGGAGGTGACACTTGAAAACGTTAGCTAACTTGGCGTTGGAGACAGCCAGAACGCGCGGCGCGACCTATGCCGACGTGCGCATCATCGAGCACCGCGAGCAACGCATTCGCACCAAAAACGGCGCGGTCGAGACGCTCAGCGAGACCGAGGACCACGGCTTCGGCGTGCGCGTCGTCGCCGAGGGAGCCTGGGGCTTCGCCTCCAGCGCCATCCTCAGCAAGGAGGCGGTGGAACAGACGGCCGCCCTGGCGGTGGAGATCGCCCGCGCCAGCGCACTGGCCCGGAAAAGCCCGGTCGAGCTCGGCCCAACGGTGACCAGCAGCGGCAGCTACCGCACGCCATTCGCAATCGATCCCCTGGGCGTCCCCGCCGATGAGAAAATCGCGCTGCTCCTGGAGGCCGATGACGCTATGCGAAGGGTGAAGGGCGTGAGCATCGCTCGCGGCTCCCTCGTCTGCCTGCGGGAAAAGAAAATCTTCGCCAACACCGAGGGCGCCCTCGTCGAGCAGGAGATCATCGAGACCGGCGGCGGCATCGTCGCGCTGGCCATCGAGGGCGACGAGGTACAGCAGCGCTCATACCCCAACTCCTTCGGGCGCGACCAGCGCACGCTCGGCTGGGAATACATCCAGCGAGCCGACCTGCCGGGCAACGCGGAGCGGATCGCCAGCGAGGCAGTGGCCTTGCTGAGCGCCGATCCCTGCCCCAGCGGCGTGACCACGCTCATCCTCGGCCCCACGCAGTTGGCCTTGCAGATCCACGAATCCTGCGGCCATCCCACCGAACTGGATCGCGTCTTCGGCACCGAGGCGGCCTATGCGGGCACCAGCTTCCTCACCCCGGACAAGCTCGGCGAGCTGCGCTACGGGTCGCCCGTGGTCAACCTCACCGCCGACGCCACTATTCCGGGCGGACTGGGCACCTTCGGCTGGGACGATGAGGGCGTGCCGGCCCAACGTGTGCCCCTGGTGCGCGAAGGGCGCTTCGTCGGCTACTTGAGCTCGCGTGAGACGGCGGTGGAGCTGGCGCAGCGCAAGGGCTATGATCCAGAAGAGGCCCGCTCCGGCGGCGCAATGCGAGCCTCCGGCTGGAACCGCATCCCCCTGATCCGCATGACCAACATCTCCATCGAGCCGGGCGAGTGGTCGTTCGACGACCTCATCGCCGACACCGACGAGGGGATCTATATGGAGACCAACCGCAGTTGGTCCATCGACGACAAGCGGCTCAATTTCCAGTTCGGGACCGAGATAGGCTATGAGATCAAGAACGGCAAGCTGGGGCGCATGCTGAAAAACTGCACCTATGCGGGGATCACGCCACAGTTCTGGGGCGCGTGTGACGCGGTCTGCGACGAAGAGCGGTGGGAAGTGTGGGGCACGCCGAACTGCGGGAAGGGCCAACCGAGCCAGATCGCCCACACAGGACATGGAGCAGCACCGGCCCGCTTCCGCGACGTGCAAGTGGGCATAGCTCAATAACCTTTACGTTTCACGTTTCACGTTTTACGTTATCATGCCAAAATTCAAACCCCGCCCCAAACAGGAAAAAGTGCTCGCCTACGAAAGCGGGCGGATGGGCGTCTCCGCCGTGCCGGGTAGCGGCAAGACGATCACGCTCTCGGCGCTGGCCGCCAACCTGGTCGCCGGCGACTTCCTGGCGGATGATCAGGAGGTGCTGGTGGTGACACTGGTCAACTCCGCCGTGGGGAACTTCTACAGCCGCGTGACCGGGTTCATCAAACAGGAGAGCCTGCTGCCCCTGGGCTATCGAGTGCGCACGCTGCACGGGCTGGCCCACGACATCGTGCGGGAGCGACCGGCGCTGGTCGGCCTCTCGGACGAGTTCGAGATTATGGACGAGCGAGAGGCCAACCGCGTCCGGGAGAAAGCGTCGGAAATCTGGCTGCGCAGTCACCCCGAAGCGTCCGAGGACTTCCTGGCGCTCGACCTGGACGAGGGCCAACGGGAGTGGATAGAGCGCGACCATTGGCCCTCCCTGGTGAACGATATGGCCCTGGCCTTCATCCGCCAGGCCAAGGATCACCAACTCACGCCGACGGAGATACGCGAGCGGCTGGATCGCTCTTCACAAAACCTGCCGCTGGCGGAGATGGGCTGGGCTATCTACGCCGATTACCAGCGGGCGCTGGTCTATCGCGGCGCGGTCGATTTCGACGACCTGATCCGGCTGGCGCTACAAGCATTGGAGGCGGACGAGGAATTTCTCCGGCGGCTGCGCGAGAACTGGCCCTTCATCCTGGAGGACGAGGCGCAGGACAGCAGCCGCTTGCAGGAGAAAATCCTGCGACTGCTCAGCGGCCCCGCTGGCAATTGGGTGCGCGTCGGCGATCCCAACCAGGCCATCTACGAGACCTTCACCACCGCCAGCCCGGAGCACCTGCGCGATTTCCTGGACGAGCCGGGCGTCCAGCCCCGCGAGTTGCCCAACTCTGGACGCTCCACGCAGAGCATCATCAGGCTGGCGAATCACCTGATCGACTGGACGCAAGAAAAACATCCGGTCGAGGCGGTGCGCGGGAACGGGGCTCATGCCAGCGCCTTGACGGCACCTCACATCCGACCCACGCCGCCCGGCGATCCGCAGCCCAATCCGCCCGACGACCCCGAAGGCGTGCGCATCGTGGGCCGCAAATTCACGCCGGGCGAGGAGGTGCGCGCCGTGGCCGACTCGCTGGCCCGCTGGCTGCCGGAGCATCCGCAGGAAACAGTGGCCGCGCTGGTGCCGCGCAATCAACGCGGCTTCGCGCTGGCCAATGAGCTGAGGCGGCGCGACATCGAGCCGGTCGAGTTGCTGCGCAGTTCCAAGGTCACGCGCGATACTGCCGGTGCGCTGGGAAACGTGATCAACTACCTGGGCGATCCCGTCTCTTCGAGGAAGCTGGCCCGCGTCTACAAGGTATGGCGGCGCGATGAGCGGGACGATGAGGAGATGAGCGAGCGCCTGAACGCGGTCACCAGGGCATTGCACCGCTGCCGCCAGGTCGAGGATTTCCTCTGGCCCCGCGTGGGCCGGGATTGGCGGGAAGCGCTCCGAATCGACGAGGAGTATCTGGGGATCGAGGAGCACCTGGCCGACTTTCGGGAGCTGGTGCGCCGCTGGCAAAAGGCGACCTTGCTCCCCATCGACCAGTTGATCCTCACCCTGGCCCAGGACCTGTTCGAGGAGCCGGCCGACCTGGCCGTGGCCCACAAGCTGGCCGTGATCCTGGGCCGGCTGAGCGACCGGCACCCCGAATGGCGCTTGCCGCAACTGACCGATGAGCTGGCCGTGATCGCGCGCAATGAGCGGCGCTTCCTGGGGCTCAGCGACGAGGATACCAGCTTCGATCCCGATCAGCACAGGGGGAAGGTCGTGGTGGCGACGATACACAAGGCGAAGGGGTTGGAGTGGGACCGGGTCTATCTGATGTCGGTCAACAATTACAACTTCCCATCCGGCCTGTCCCACGATTCCTTCATCGCCGAGAAGTGGTTCGTGCGGGATAAACTGAACCTGGAAGCGGAGGCATTGGCGCAGCTAGAGGCCCTCGTCGAGGGGACGGAATATGAGGAGAGTCGGGCCACGCTGGAGGCGCGGCTGGATTATGCCGCCGAGCGTATGCGGCTGCTCTACGTGGGCATCACCCGCGCCAAGAAGGAGTTGATCATCACCTGGAACACGGGGCGGCGCGGCGATCAGCGGGAGGCAGTGCCCCTCATCGCGCTGCGCACATTCTGGGAGGGCCAGCATCCCTAGATTGGTTCAATCTTTGAGATTGAACCAATCTCCGTCAGCGCAAGCCGGAGGAGCGCAGGAGTTCATCGGCCCAGGCGGCGTCCTCCTTATCCAGGGGCGGGTAGGGATCGGCGGAGTAGTCGATGGCGCGGAGATACGGACCTTCATGGTAGACGCGGTTGAAGGCCACTTGCAGATCCAGCAACACGTCGGGGTCGTCGCCGGACAGCGGCACGGGGATACAGGGCAAGGGCTCGCGCAGGCCAATGGAGTAGAGCGTGTAGGCCATCAAGCGACCATCGCGCAGCGCGCTGCGGTTGAGCAGCACCAGATAGTCGGGGCTCAATTGTTCCACCGCACTGACGAGTTCGAAATAGGGCAACAAGCGACGCCCGCTCCGCAGCAGGTCCAACTCGATCAGACTGGCCTCGCTCGCCAGCACATCCTCCCGCTTGGCCTCGTAGGTATCCCGGTCGGGGCCGGGATGTTTGTTGGAGGGACTGACGATCTCGATCAATGTGACCAGCCTGTGGCCATGCCTGGCGTTGCGCACCTCGACGAAGCGGTGCTGAAGCAGATCGGTATCCACCCGCAAGTCCAGGCCGGCGGTGGGCTCAGTGCGCGGGAGATCAAGCACAGCCACTTCGGGCTCGCCGGTCACACGAGGCTCGCTGAGCGACCAGGTCGAGTTTTCGGGGCG
>CAZANJ010000100.1:0-8598 GCA_964486415.1 uncultured Anaerolineales bacterium | reverse complement strand
CTAGAATTCTGAGGTGCAACGCACTTTCGAAAGCGCGTTGCACCTAATTATCAAAAGAGGATAAATAATGTCCGCAGAGCATACAGGTAGGGAACTCTCGCTGGAGGAGATACTGGAAGGCCCGGACCCCTTTGCCATCCCCGAGGGCCACAAATCCGGCTTCGTCGCCGTCATCGGGCGGCCCAACGTCGGCAAGTCCACGCTGATGAATCGCTTCGTGGGTCAGAAGGTAGCCATTGTATCGCCCAAGCCACAGACTACACGAAGTCGAATCCTGGGCATCCTCACGCGCGAGGAGTATCAAGTGATCTTCGTGGACACGCCGGGGATCCATCGACCACGTCACAGGCTTGGCAAGGCCATGGTAGCCACGGCCAGAAGCATCATCCCGGACGCCGACGTGGTGCTGTTTATGGTGGACGTGTCAGTCCCCCCGACCGAAGAAGACCGCATGATCGCCGAACTGCTGCCTAGACAGAGCGACGCGCCGGTCATCCTGGTGCTCAACAAGATGGATCTTTTGGACCCGGAACAGGTCGAGCCACACACTGAAGCCTATTGGAAGCTGGCCCCTTACCATCACGATTGGATAATGACCATCGCCACCGAGGGGGCGAACCTGGCCGAACTGCTGGACAATATCCTCGAAGCGATACCGGAGGGCCCGCGCTACTACCCCGGCGATCAAGTCACCGATCAGACGGAGCGGGAGATCGCCGCCGAACTGATTCGGGAACAGGTACTCCATCACACCTACCAGGAAGTACCCCACTGTGTGGCCGTCGTCGTCGAGGAATTCAAGGAACGAGAGAATGACATGACTTACATCTCGGCCAACGTCTTTGTCGAGAAGAATTCCCAGAAGGGGATTATCATCGGCAAGGGCGGGAGCATGATACGCCAGATCGGTTCGGCGGCGCGCGGCGGGATCGAGCGCATGGTCGGCGGGCAGGTCTACCTCGATCTGTGGGTCAAGGTGCGCAAGAACTGGCGGAAGGACGAACGAGAACTGCGCCGCTTTGGACTCGAAGGCGGTTAGAGAATTGAGAATGGAGAATATGATTCATCATTCAACATTCATCATTCAACATTCGCCATTCATCATTCTCCATTCGCTTTTAGGAGAAATCAATGAAGCATGCCTCTCGACTGGAAGCCTTACCCTCTTACCCTTTCGCCCGCTGGGATGACCAGGTAGCAGCGGTTCGACAAAAAGGCCGCGACGTGATCCGGCTGGATATCGGCAACCCCGATATGCCGCCTCCGGACGAGATCATAGAGACGCTCTGCCACTCCGTCCACAGGCCGGACCGTCACGGCTACCCCGGCTACCGCGGCCTGCGTTCCCTGCGAGAGGCCATCGCCGCCCACTACGAGCGCCGCTTCGGCGTGACGCTCGACCCCGAGACGGAAGTCGTGCCCCTCATCGGTTCCAAGGAGGGTATCATCAACCTGGCGCTGGCTTGCCTCGACCCCGGCGATGTCGCGCTGGTGCCCGATCCCGGCTACGCGCCCTACACGCGCGGCACCATCCTCGCCGGTGCGGAGGTGTACTCCTTCCCGCTGTTACCGGAGCGCAATTTTCTGCCAGACCTCGAAGCCATCCCCTCCACAGTGGCCGACCGCGCCACCTTGCTCTGGCTGAACTATCCCAATAACCCGACCGGCGCCACAGCCGATCTGAATTTCCTGGCCCAGGCGGTGGATTACGCCCGCCGCCACGATCTGCTGCTCTGCCATGACGCGCCCTATTGCGATGTAACCTACAATGGATACACGGCCCCCAGCGTGCTCCAAATCGATGGCGCCTCGGAGGTAGCGGTGGAGTTCAATTCCCTCTCCAAGACGGTCAACATGGCCGGGTGGCGCCTCGGCATGGCAGTGGGCAACCCCGAAGCGATGGCGGCTTTGGCAAGGGTCAAGTCGAATATGGATTCTGGGATTTTCCATCCGCTGCAAGAAGCGGCTGTTCAAGCGCTCTCCATCGATCCAGCGTGGCTCGCGGAGCGCAACATGGTCTACCAAGAGCGGTTAGAGATTCTGCTCAACGGGATAAAGTCGATAGGCTTAAGTGTGTGGCAGCCCGAAGGGATCGACGCCACGCTCTACCTCTGGGCGCCGATCCCCGATCCGGGTTTCTTTAAGATGGACGCGGCAGATTGGAGCTCAGAGACCTTCGCGCTGACCTTGTTGGAGCGCACCGGCGTCTCGCTGGCGCCCGGCACCTTCTTCGGACCAAGCGGCGAGGGGTACGTGCGCATCTCCGTCACCGCACCGACAGAGCGCATCCGGGAAGCGGTGGAACGGATCCAAGCACAATTCAGTTGATAGTAGGGGCAATCCCTTGTGGTTGCCCTGAGGTTAAGGTTATGCTTCGTCGATTGCTGTGGGGAAGGTGGCTGGTAGGGCTTGTTTTGAGCGCTCTGCTCATTGGGTGCGGCGCAGAAGTGCAGCCGACTGTGACGCCTACGGTCACGAGTACCCCTACCACCCCGCGCGTCAATACTCCCACGCCCCAGGCAACCACAAGGGCTGCCCCTACACACATTTCTACTCCCACGCTCCAGGCAACCACAAGGGTTGCCCCTACACACACTTCTACACCCGTGCCCCAGGCAACCACAAGGGTTGCCCCTACACACACTTCCACCCCGGAGGCAACGGCTACGCCGAAGGTCACATTGACCTCCATCGGCGACATCCGCTCCGATCAACTCGGCGAGGAAGTGACCGTGCAGGGGCGCGTTGCCGAGACGGCCAGTTTTTCAGAAGGCTTCAAGTTCACGTTAGAGGATGATACGGGGCGCATTGTGCTTTTGCTGTGGCACGAAGTCTACGACGACTGCTGGGACGCAGAGGTGATCAATCTGGGCGGGGAGGTGCGAGTGACCGGGCGGGTCTCTCAATATGAAAACGAGCTCCAGATCCAGCCGCAGTTCGGCGGCGAAGTGCAGGCAATCACCGAAGCGACGGCCTGGGGCGCATACCGCTCTATCGGGGACATCAGCGGCGCAGACGTTGGGAAGCGGGTGATGATTGAGGGGCAAGTCATCCGCGTGGAGGGGATGTCGAGCGCGGTCAAGGTTTTCCTGGGCGACACCGGGCCTGCGGCCCAGGGCGAAATTATGGTCTTCATCTGGCGCAACGTGCTCGACCGCATCGAGAATAACACCGCTCTGGGGACACCGGGCAGCCGTGTGATCGTCGTCGGCACAGTGGAATTGTACCAGGGGAACCTGGAAGTAGTTCCTACTCTGCCAAACGATGTGACAGTGCTAGAGGTTCCATCAGATGGGTGAGCAGACAGCGCCAGCACCTAATCCTCAGACTGGGACTCCTCTCGTGGTTCAGGCAATCGAGTAGCCCATATGTAGCCGCTAAGATACAAAACCAATGCGACGACGAAGAGCCCGACGAACCCGAACAGATCCACCACCAGCCCGCCCAGGCCGGAGATCAGGACGATGATGCCCATCAGCGAGTTGGAGAGGCCCAGATAGAGGGGACGCTCGGTATCGGGCACCAGCTCCAACAGGAAGTTGCTGCCAGAAAGCACCCGCGCCGGCCACACGGCCCCGTTCAAGAAGAAGAGCGGGAGCGCCAGGTAGGGAAGCCAATCGCCCCGGAACTGGAAAATCTGCACCAGAGACACCAATCCCACTGCCAGCAGCGCTGCCAGCCCACTGCCCAAGCCCAGCAAACGCATCACCAGCCGATTCCCGCGCCGGTCGCTGATCATTCCCCAGGGCAAGTTGAAGAGCAACTGCGCCCCGACGCGCACGACCACGTAGACGCCCACCATTCCATCGGGAGCACCGAGGACGTTCTTGGCATAGATGCCGTAGAACGGCAGAGCGATCTCGGCCAATCCCAGCGATAGCCGCGCCGCCATGTAGCGACGATAAACAGCATCATTGCGCAGGAGCCGCCGGGCTCGATGGAGTTGTTCTCCCAAAGTCACAGAATCCGGCAAGGTCTCTCCATCCGGCTCGTGTATGGCAATGAAGGCCAGCAGGGCCGGCGCCATCGCCGCGCAGTAAAGGGCGAATAGGACAGCGTGCCCACGTGGGAAAGGGAGCCCCGGACGATTGAGGACAAACTTGATGATCCATCCGGCCCCCAGGCCCAATAGCCCGCCCAGGAACTGGCGCCAGGCGAAAAGGCTTCCGCGTCGCCAGGCCGGGATCGTCTTCGCCACCACGTCGAAGAAGGAAATCCCAGCCAACCCAGAGGTAACGCGGGCCACGGTGTAAGCCACAAAGAAACCACTCAATAGAAGGATGGGATCGTCCAGCACCCAAACCGCCGCTACCAGTAGCAGCCAGGCGAAGACGCGAATGACAGCCGCCAAGGTATAGAGAGGCATCTTGCGCTCCATCCGCTGGATGCGGGGAGAGACGAATATCTGGGGCAGATACCACCCCGCCTGTCCCAGCGGCGATACCAGCCCGATGAGCAGGTTAGAATCGGTCAACTGGCCGACGAACCAGGTCAGGACCAGGGGCGGATCGATCAAACGCTCGGCGAAGTTAAAGGCGACGCCGTTGAAAACTCCCAGCGCAAAGCTGCGTTTGACCTCACGCTTCGGGCGGCTGCGTTCCTCCGTAATCACACTTTCCAAAGTTCAACATCCCTTCGCTGCAAAGCAGCAATTGTCAGTCAGCCCATTCACCTCTCGCGCTCTACGGAAGCGAGGCCAGAAAATTGAGTGTCGCCTGGAGGAAAAGTTCAGGACACTCCTCGTGGGGCACATGGCCGCAATCCGGGATCACGACCAACTCGGCGTTGGGCAGCTCATCGGCCAAACGGACGCTCTGCTCCGGCGGCACGATACGGTCGTCGTCACCGGTGATGACCAGGCACGGCACCTGAATCTCCGCCAACTTTTCCGGCAGATCGGAGGAGCGGCTGGCGCGGGTCAACTCCCACAAGGCACGGTCCCAGTTCTCCACCTGTAGAGGCTTCAGGTATCCCTCCCAGATATCCGGCGTGATCTTCGATGGATCATGCCAGGCGGAGCGGGCGAAGTCCATGCCCCACGATCCGATACGCCGCGCGATCAGCGGCCCAATGCGCCGCATCTGAGGCGTGTTGAAGAGCGGGCGAATGAAATCCGGCGAGCCGCCCCCGGCATAGACCGCCGCATCCACCAGCACCAGCGCCTCCACCCGTTCCGGGTGGGCCAAGGCCGTGAGCGTGGCGACGGTGCCACCGGCCGAGTTGCCCACCAGAACCGCCCGCTCAATCCCTAGCGCATCCAGCAAGGCAACCGTCAGTTCAACCTGGGCCTCAGGGCTGTAGGGACTTCTCCCCTCCCAATCGCCCGGCATAGGCCGCTCGGTCAGCCCAAAGGCGGGGCGGTCGAAGGCGACGACGAGACCCTCGGAATCGCTAGCCAGCGGCTCCATCACCTCCCGCCAGGAAAAGGTGCTGGCGGCGAAGCCATGCAACAGGACCAACGCCGGGTCCCCCTGCCCGACGCTCTTGTAATGCACCCGCAGTCCATCGAGATCGACGAACTGGCTATCCGAATCCGCCAGTTGTTCCGGCGGGAGCGTGTCCTCCAAGGGAGACACGGGGACGAGAAACGGGCCGACCAAAAGAAGGATCAACAGAAGGCCCAACGCGATCAAAACGTAGCGCGATAACCTCTTCATAAAAATAAACTCCATTTGTGTTATTCCGCTGCGCCGGATAGTCATATCCAGCGGTCGAGACGGGATCGTTCGACCGAGCTCACGTCGAGGTCTGGCGATCCCTTGAGAGCAATCTTGCTACCCTACACAAGCGCAGCAGGTATGGAAACCTGCCCTACATTTGATTTGTTTTATAATTTTTCGACATAATTCGGGACTCTAAAAAATTGTGTAGAGTAGCGAAGAGAGCAATAACGAACAGGGCCATTTCTACCACAAGCGCGGCTAAATGGCAAGATTGCCCTTACATCGGGCCTATGCTATACTATCGACGCCGCTGACCGCTAGAAATGGCAGCGTCCAAACCGAAACTACACACCTTTCGGCGAAACCCTGTTTCAAGAAGGAGGAATCCATGTTTAACCGTTCAGCTTATCACAACTCCCGTCCCGGCGGCGTAGGTGTGCTCGAAGTGGTCGAGATGGAAGAAGCTCCGGAGCAACAACACTTCGTCCCACTCCGGCGCACCGAACTGCGCGGCGAGGTCGTCGGGCCGCTGGCCGCGCTGACATTGATACACACCTACGGTTACAGCCGCGAGAAATGCGACAAGACCTTGCAGGTCCTCTACCGCTTCCCGCTCCCCGGAGACGCAGCCGTCACCGGCGTGCGCGTCCGCTTCGGCGAGGTCGAGATCACCACCCAGCTCAAAGCCCGCGAGGAGGCCGAGGCTGAGTATGACGAGGCGCTTGAGGAGGGTAAGCAGGCCGCGCTGCTCACCCGCGAATCGCCCAACGTCTTCACCCTGCGCGTGGCGGGCATCCGCCCTGACGAGGACGTGGTCATCGAGACCGATTACGTCCAACTGGCCCGCCCGCAGAGCGATCAGGCCGGATGGCTGCTGCGCGTCCCGCTCACCACCGCGCCGCGCTACGTCCGCGAGGATGAACTTGAATCACGCCACGCCCACGGCCAGCCGCTGGCCCTGCTGCGCGATCCGGGCCACCGCTTCGCGCTCGACCTGAAACTGCGCGACGTGGATCAGGTCACCAGCTTCACCCATCAGCTCGATTCGACGGAGGATGAAGGGACACCCGACCGGCGCGTGCAACTGCGCGACGGCGAGGTGCTCCCCGACCGCGATTTCGTGCTCGCCTGGACGCCGCGCCAGGCCCGATCTGGACGCGAGCGCCCCGCGCTGAGCGTTCACTTCCACGAGGATAGCGAACACCTCTACTTCCTGGCCCTCGTCGCTCCGCCCGCAACCCACGATCCGGTCGCAACCGCACGCGAGATCATCCTGTTAGTTGATCAATCCGGCTCGATGAAAGGCGCCAAATGGGCCGCTTCGGATTGGACGGTCAAAAGCTTCCTCGGCACACTGACGGAGCGCGACTACTTCGCGCTGGGGCTTTTCCAAATCTCCACCAAGTGGTTCAAGAAACACCCCGTCTTGGCTAGCGAACCCAACTTGCGCTCCGCTACCGATTACTTCGACGCGAACCGCGCCGGAGGCGGCACCAACCTGGGCGTGGCGCTGGAGCAAGCGCTCAAGCTCAAGAGAATTAAGACATCGGACGAGATGGCCCGCCACGTCCTGGTGGTCACCGACGCGCAGGTCAGCGATGCGGAGCGCCTCTTCCGCCTGGCGGACAGCGAGACCGAGCGCAAGGACAGCCGGCGCATCAGCGTGCTTTGCATCGACGCCGCGCCCAACAGCTTCCTGGCCAACGAGCTGGCCGAGCGCGGCGGCGGCGTGGCCTACTTCCTCACCAGCAGCCCCGAAGAGGAGGACATCACCACAGCGCTGGAGGGCGTGCTAGCCGATTGGGGCGAGCCGGTGCTGGTCAACCTGCGCCTGGAGATCGACCGCGCCGAGGGCGAGGCCGCCGGACGCCGAATAGCGCACGCATCCGGCAAGACATTTGTTGATCTGGGCGATCTGCCGCGCGGGCGTGCGCTGTGGGTCGCCGGGCGCGTCCCCATCGACGGGAAGGAGGCCCTCACCTTCCGCCTGGCGACGGCGCGAGAGGAAATCGCGACGCAACAGATCGATCAGACAGGCGCGAAACTGCCCGCCCTGAAAGCTCTCTTCGGAGCGCGGAAACTGCTCGGCCTGGAGCACCTGATCCACGCGCGATACTCGCCGCAGCAGCTCAAGGACCAGCTCTCGCGAATGGGCTACGATCCCGACGTTATTTTCGAGGATGATAGCGTCTACGCCGAGAACAAGCTCAAGGCCGCGCAAGAAGCGCTCACCCCGCTCCTGATTGAGGAGTCGCTGCGCTACAACATCGCCTGTGCGGAGACCGGCTTCGTCGCCGTGCGCGAGGAGGAGGGCGAGAAGGTGGAGGCTACCGCCATCGTCGCCAACGCGCTGCCCTCCGGCTGGTCGGGCGCCTTCCTCGGTTTGCCGGCCGCGGCCTCTTCAGGCGTTACGCGCTCAGGTGTGAAAGGCGCACCCATTCTAGGCCTCGCTGATCGCCTTGCCACCCCTGCAGAGGTGGCGGAAGCCCGAC
Organism: uncultured Anaerolineales bacterium; assembly: GCA_964486415.1. Taxonomy (GTDB): domain Bacteria; phylum Chloroflexota; class Anaerolineae; order B4-G1; family B4-G1; genus CAZANJ01. The sequence continues at coordinate 443 of CAZANJ010000100.1, read as the reverse complement.
CTGAAAAGCCATTACGTCCGCCCAAAGTGATAAGCGGACCGGTCGATATCTTCTCCGGCGTGCCCTCCTTCGCAGAGGGCGAGGCTATACTTTTCGATTCGACGGAGGATGAGAAGCTGCCCGAAGGAGCGACTCTCTCGCGCGTGAGCGTCAGCTTCGACGGCCCTGTGCCGCAGTCGCTCGACCGTGACCTGAAGCTCTTGATCTACGTCGGGGATCTGGCGATGCCGCGTGCCACGGTGCGCCTGACCGATCTGGTGCGTGTCGGCGGGCGCCCGCTGAACCTGCGCCGCCGCGCCGGTCAGATCGTGCGCGTCGTCCTGAGCGATCCCAACGGTGTCTGGGCCTCCGGCGCGCCACAGATGACGGTCAGCCTGGAGATTTAATTTCCGTAGGGGCGGGACTCCGTGCCCGCCCGATTTGCATTGGGTAAGGGCGACCAC
>CAZANJ010000099.1:2627-8673 GCA_964486415.1 uncultured Anaerolineales bacterium | reverse complement strand
GTGGCTGAACCAATCCGGCAGCACGCCGTCGCGCCCCATGCCATAGTTGATGCGGGAGGAGGCCATGATAGCCGCGTTGGCCGATGAGAGGGTGGCCAGGATTCCGGCGGCCAACATCACTCCCGTCCCCAAAGGCCCGGCGATGTGACCGGCAGCCTCCACCAGCGGCGCTTCCCGCTGGCCGATGCTCACTTGGGGGAAGATGCCCGTCAGCACCAGGAGGATCATGGCGTAGAGCAGAGTGGCGATAACCACCGATCCGACGATGGCCAGGGGCAAGTTGCGCCCCGGACGTTTCATCTCCTCGGAGATGGTCGATATCTTCTCGAAGCCGGTGAAGGAGACAATGATCAGGCCGATGACGCCCACCACGGCGCCCCAGCCGGTGGGCGCGAAGGGCTGATACAAACCCGGATCGATGTTGAAGACACCAACTCCGATGAAGGCGACCAGGATGACGAGCAAGATCACCACCACCACGTTCTGCACGCTTCCGGTGATCTTGGCGCCCCGGTAGTTCATCCAGGTGAAGAGAACGCCGACCACGGCCGAGCTGACTCGCTCGGCCAGGGAGGCCATGCCAGGCGGCACGGGGATGATCATCGCCAGGTAGTCGCCACAGGCGAGCAAGTAGAAGCCGGCGGCGAAGGTCAGCCCCAGCCAGTTGCCCGGCCCGACGATGGACCCGGCCAGCGGCCCCAGCGCCTCGGTGATGAAGGTATAGCTTCCCCCCGCCTTGGGCATCCCGGTCGCCAGCTCCGAGATGACGAAGGAGATCAGCAGGCAAATGGTGCCCGCCATGGTGTAGGAGATGGCCGAGGCCGGGCCGACCCGCTCGGCGGCCATAGCCGAGAGGACGAAAATACCGGCTCCCACCATGGTGCCTAAACCGATTGCGATTCCCTCTTTCAGGCCCAGCTCGCGTACCAGGCCGTGCGTTTCGTCGGACGATTTACTCTGGTGCATAGTTTTTTCCTTTACTTAGGCGCCCGGCGATTGTGATGCCAAGCGCATTACCCTCTTGAACGGATGACGGGCAGCGTAACCACTTCCAGCGTCACCGGTTGATCCAACTGCCCGCGCAGCGCCGAGGCCAGTTCCTCGACTTCCTCTTGATCGAGGATCTGAGCCGAACGTACAGTGACGATCACGACCAACCCCTCTTCTTCCACCCGATACTCGAAATCGACCATCTCTCGATCTTGGGCGGCCATCTGCTCTTGCAGCACATCGTGAATGGCCCGCTGCTGGGCCGTATCGCGCACGACGCTGCCCATGATGACGCCCAACGGGATGGCGATCACCAGGAGCAAGAGCGCGAAGCCCATCAAGCTGCGCTGCATACGCCGCCGCATCTCCGGCAGCCAGTTCTGGGGCCGCACGCCCAACACCGTGAAGACAAGCACCCCGGCCAGGCTGATGGCGGCGATGTTGGTGACGAAGAGCAGGAAAGCGCCGCCGACTACCTGCGGCTCACCCAGCGACAGCCCCAGGCCCACCACGCCGAGAGGGGGCATCAGCGCGGCGGCGATGGCCACACCGGGCAGAGCGGCGCCCACTTCCTTGCGGGCCAGGGCATAGGCCCCAGCCATCCCGGAGGCCAGGGCCACCACCAGATCGAGCAAGGTGGGCTGTGTACGGGCCATAATCTCGCCGGTCAGTTCCTGGAACGGAGAGAGGATGCCGGTGAAGACCGCGATGACGATGGCCAAGGCCACGCCCTTGAAGACCGCCTCGATGGAAAGGCGAATCAGCCGCACGTCCCCCAGCACCATCCCCAGGGAGAATCCCATGATGGGCGACATCAAGGGGGCGACGAGCATGGCGCCGATGACCACCGCCGGACTGTCCAGCAGCAGGCCCAGCGTGGCGATGATGCAGGAGAGGACGATGAGCACGAAATAATTGACGCCCGGCCGCGCGCTGTCCCGCATCGTCTCGCGCAACTCCAGTTGCTCCTCGACATTCAGCCGAGGAAGCAAGCGCAATAGGCCACGGGTCAGCTTGCGGCCCCAGAGTTCGGTCGGCCCGCCGTAGTGCTTGACCATGACGGCTGTCCTGGGCACCCGCGCGGCGATCTGCTGGGGGATGGAGCCAAAGGCGAACTGGTCGAACAGACCTTCCTCCGAAGCGCCCAGCAGCACCAGGTCATAGCCCTTCGCCTCCTGGACGATGCCATCGACGACGCTGTCGGCCACTACTATCTTATGGTCGGGGGGATGGCTAAACTCCAGTCCTTCCAACGTCTTGGTGATGAGGCGCCGATTCTCCTCCATCCGCTGCGGCGTGGCCCGCCCCAATTGGACATATAGCGCCGTCACCTGCGAGCCGTACACCTCAGAGAGCAGCCAGGCCAACCAGGCCGCGATGGGAGCGTTCGGGCCGCCGGCGGTGGGCACCAGGATTTTCTGGGCTCCCCTCCATTCATCTCCCTTGGCGATGGTGACGTCGCAAGGCGCGTTACGGATAACGGCGTCGATGATGGGCCCCATCGAGGCGCCGGCGGAGCGCGTGTAGCCCCGCCAACCGAGCATTATCAGATCAACCTTCTCCTCGCGGGCCGTATCCAGGATACCGACGGCCACGTTATGGGCCACGCGCGTCATCGTCTGGAGCGCGAAGTCCTCCTCCTGAGCCTGGCTCAGGGCCCGCTCCAGCAGCACCCGTCCGGCTGCCGCCCGAGAGCGCCCCTCCTCCAGCGGCACCTGATCGGGCACGGTCACCACCTGCAAGGCCAACACCTCCCCCTCTCGCTGACGGGCCAACACGCCGGCCAGCCGCAAGAGCGTGTCCGCCGTGGCTGGGTTGGAGATGGGGACCAGGATACGATAATTAACCTCGGCCCGCTCCTCGGACGGCGGCTTGAAGACGGTGACGCCCTCCTTGGCCTCGACGTGGCGGCCCTGCGCGTAGAGCAGATAGATCAAAGTTCCCAAAGCCAGACATCCGCCCGCGCCGACCAGATAAAGTGGCCCGCTCAGGGAGAGCACGAACAGGTCCAGAATCAAGGCCAGGCCCGGTATCCAGGGGTGAAAGGGCAAGGTGAAAGTGGAGGAATCGGTCTGTGGCTGGCGGAGCAGGGCGAAGTTGACGCCCATGAGAACCAGCAGGTAGAGTAAGCCCGAAAGGCGGCTGAGTAAATCGCCGGGCAGCAGGATCAGGGGTAACAGGAGCAGAGTAACTAACAGAATGGTCCAGATCGGCGTGCCGAAGCGCGGGTGTATCCGCCGCAGCGGGGCCGGCCAGTAGCCATCCTTGCTCATGCGATAAATCTGCCGCGTGACCAGCATAAAGGCACTGCCAAAGGCGATGGTCAGGCCAAAAGCGCCGGTGATCAGGATGAAGGGCCGCCCCGCGCCTCCAATCACCCGCGAACCCAACCAGGCCAGGGGGACCGAGGAACCGGCCAGCGTCCTGGCTCCCACCACGCCCACGGTCACCGCTACGATCAGCGCTCCGAGCAGGGCGGATAGCAGCGGCGTCAGCAGCAGGGCGCGGGGAGCGTCCTGCGCCCGCCGACGCATATCACCCTGAAGGCTGGCCACGACCTCCACGCCCACGAAGGGGACCATCAGCAGTGGCAGCATCTGCTTCCAGTCGGAGCGCGTTATCGCGTAGTGTTCCAACTTGATCTGGGGAATGCCCAACAATGCGAATCCCAGGAAGATGGTCACCAACAGGAGGATGACCTGGCCCTGTCGCCTTCCCTGGGTGCCCAGCCCGCTGTTAAAGGCTGAGATGATCACCAGGATCATGGCCCAGGGCCAAGTGGGAAGAGTCAGTCTGAGGTGATCGCGCAGCAAAGTGGTAACTTGAAGGGCAAAACCCTGGGCCAGCAAGGCGCAGACGCCCAGGCCGGCCAGGATGAGGAGCCAACCGATAAGAAAGGCCAACCATCCACTCTGGGCCTCGTGAACCTGGACGTAGGCCCCGCCGAGGCGCTTTCTGCCTTGCCCGCCCTCCAGATTGGAAGCGGGGATGCTCATGGTCAGCTCGACGTAGCCCAGGGTGTTGATCAGCAGGAGCAGCGCAGCGAGGAGATAGGTCAAAGGAGCCAGCGGCCCGACCGTGGCCACGGTGTCACCCATGAGGACGAAGATGGCAAGAACTACCATCACCCCCAGGCCGCGGGAGATCACCTGCCACAGGCCGAGTCCGCGGCTGAAGCGAATCTCGCTCAAGAAATCCTGTTCTGCCATCGCCCTATCTTCTGGCCAGATAAGCCATCATTGTATCCTCTCAATAAATCGGGGGAGTCATAGCGGAGGCGGCTCCCATGCCGGTAGATTGCCGGGCGCGGGGGCCGGGCCTGCTTGGTCCCAAAGTATTGAGAGGATAGCCATTTAGAAAGAAATAATATACCTCTTTTTGCTCGGCTTGGATTTGGCAATCCAAGCCACCCCCGCTGGATTTGGCAATCCAGCGGGAGCGAGGCAGGTAAGTTATTTATTTCCAAGTTTCATACCTATCATTTACGGCGTGGGGGTAGGGAGAGGGGAAGTAGTCTGCGCAGAGGGGGCCAACGGCAGCACCAGATCCATCACATCGGCCCACAGTGATTCCAGATCGGGGCGCACGCGATAGGAGTTGGTGTTGATCAGTTCATCGAGCGCCGCCGTGCGTTCCCGCAGACCCTTCAGTGTCTCCGCCTGCGCGGGCATGAGCGCGATGGCCCGATCCAGATGGCCCAGCGTCAAAGTGACCGCATCGCGAGCCAAGCGCGGATTCTCCTCCAGCAGCAAGAGTCGAATCTTCAGCACGTCCTGGGCCGCCTGGAGGAGGGCCAGCCGCCCCTCAAGCTCGTCCAGTCGCTCCTCGGTATCCTGCGCGTGGAGATCGAGCTCGGCTGTGACCTTGGCCAACTGCTCCTGGGTTTCCGTGGCCTGCTCGCTGACCTCCGCGATGGCGCCCTCCAGCTCGGACCGTAAGCTCTCCACGCTTTGCTGCTGAGAATCCAGATTGCCCTCAAGCTGGGAGACGCGCTCCTCGATTTGCCGGTCTTGCTCCTCCAGCCCCTGCTGATCCTGCTCCTGGACGGAGACATCTTCCTGCAACTGGGAGAGCTCCGTCTCCAGCGTGACGATGCGCTCCTTGAGCTTGCGGTTCTCCTCCTGCAGGCGATCTTCCTCAAGTTCCATCCGCTGCTCTATGACGGAGATGCGGCTGGTGTTCTCCTGCACCGGCTGTACCATGTTGCGATAGAGCCAGGGCACGCCGTAGTAAAGCCCCATCGCCAAGAGGATGCCCATCACCAAGACGAAGAGGAAACGGAGCAGGAAACGCAAGAAGTCCCCTATACTGCGCAAGAATGCGCGGCCTATTGACTGCGGCTGTTGTTCTGTCATCGTTCACTCCTTATGATGATCTCACTGACCGGGCGTCGGTGTAACCCAAGGGGTTGGCGTCGGCGCCGTTGGTGTCAATGTCGGCGTCACTGTCAGCGTCGGCGTCATTTCCACTGCGCCGAAGGAATCGCTGAGCAAAAGCTGGAGCTGCCGGAAGAAGTCCTCCACCTGCCCTATCTGGGACTCCATCTCGGCCAATTCATCTGAGAGGAGGGCCAGATCATCCGAGACGGCGGTCAACTCCTCATTCAATATGCCCGTCCGCTCCGCTAGATCGGCAGTCTCCTCGTTCAAGTCGCTCACTGCCTCTTCGGCCTCTTTCATCCGGGCGCTCAGCCCCTCCATGCTGTCCAGGCGCTGCCGCAAGCCATCAGCATCGCTCTGTAACGATTCTATATCCGAGGCGAGACTTTCCATCTGGCTATCGACCTCCAGGAGAGCGCGGCTGTGCCTCATATCGAGTGAACCGTTGATGCCGGAGAGAACGAGCAACGTGAAAATCATTCCCAACACGCCGCCCAATAGCGCCGCCCAGAGCCAAGAAAAGCGCCCGCCCCTCTGGGTAACGCGCGGTGGCGGCGGGGTGGGCGATGTCTCTGCCGGGGCTTCATCAGCTTCAGCGGGAGGCTCTTCTTCCTCTTGCTCCTCTTGTTCCTCCTGCGACACTTCTTCCTCCGCCGGGGCCGGGAGCGCGGCTGGGG
>CAZANJ010000099.1:1218-2527 GCA_964486415.1 uncultured Anaerolineales bacterium | reverse complement strand
AAGGCCGTATTCAGCCTTTCCCCCTCACCCTTCCCTCTCCCCCAGGGGAGAGGGTGCCGCGTCCCCTCTCCCTCAAAGGGAGAGGGTTAGGGTGAGGGTCACACAGCGTGTTCCATTTCTGAAAAGTCAAATACTCCCTCCCACCCTTTCCCCCCTCACCCTTCCCTCTCCCCCAGGGGAGAGGGTGCCGCGTCCCCTCTCCCTCAAAGGGAGAGGGTTAGGGTGAGGGTGACACAGGTTGCACCATTGCCAATTTTGTTGTAGACTCACAAGTCATGACAGATACTACGATCAACAAGCCAAGCAATCGATTCCGCGATCCACACGCGGCGCGCGCTGTATCCAAGGCAATCCGCGAGCGTTCCACCCGCCCGCTCCGACTGATGGAGTTCTGCGGCGGACACACGCACGCCATCCTCCGCTTTGGCATTCCAGACCTGCTGCCGCCGACCGTGGAGCTGCGCTCCGGACCGGGCTGTCCGGTCTGCGTCACCTCGGCCACCGATCTGGATCACGCCATCGCGCTGGCGCAAGTGTCAGACGCCATCCTGGCTACCTTCGGCGACATGATCCGCGTGCCGGGCAGTCCACCCCCCTTTGCTCCCCCTCAACAGGGAGGGAGGAATCTGGCTCAGGCCAAGGCCGAAGGGGCCGACGTGCGCGTGATCTATTCCCCACTGGATGCGCTGAAGATCGCCCGCCAGAATCCAGAGCACCCCGTGATCTTCCTCGGCGTGGGTTTCGAGACCACCGCGCCGATGGTCGCCTCGGCGGTGCTGAGGGCAAAGGCGGAGGGGATTGAGAACTTCTTCGTCTTCAGCACCCATAAAATGACGCCACCGGCCACCCGCGCCATTCTCGATTCGGGCGCGGTGGCACTGGATGGCGTCATCGGCCCGGGCCACGTGACCACCATCATCGGCTCCGAGGCATGGCGCTTCCTGCCGGAAGAGTACAACATGCCCTGCGCAGTCGCGGGCTTCGAGCCGCTGGACATTCTGCGGGCGGTGCTGGCGCTGGTGGAGATGGCCGAGGGTGAGCACCCGCGCGTGGACAATGCCTACGCACGCAGCGTCAGACGGGAGGGGAACGTGGCCGCCCGACAGGCGCTGGAGCGAGTCTTCGAGGTCGCCCCCGTCGAATGGCGCGGGCTGGGCACGGTGCCCGCCAGCGGACTGCGGCTGCGGGATAAGTACAGCCGCTTCGACGCCGCCGAAGTATTCCCAGTCGAGGTGGAGCCGGCCCACGAGCCGCCCGGCTGTCGCTGCGGCGATATCCTGCGTGGCGTGCTCCCGCCCACCGATTGCCC
>CAZANJ010000099.1:0-1118 GCA_964486415.1 uncultured Anaerolineales bacterium | reverse complement strand
GTTGCAGATGATGTCGATAAGCCATAATTACGAGAGTGAAACGCTTTATGAACCAAACTAACAAAGAGAACGTCATCCGTATGGCCCACGGCGCTGGCGGCAAGATGATGAACGATTTGATACGCGAGGTCTTCGCCGCGCCCCTGGACAATCCATACCTGCGCCAGTTGGCCGATTCCACCATCGTCCGATTCCCAATTCCCGCTTCACAGCTTGCAATCCGCAATTCGCAACCTGCAATCCACGACTTGCAACTCGCAATCTCGACCGACTCCTTCACAGTGCGCCCGCTCATCTTCCCCGGTGGGGACATCGGCTCGCTGGCCGTGCATGGCACAGTCAACGACGTGGCGATGGGCGGCGCCCGCCCGCTCTGGCTCACCGCCGGATTCATCCTGGAGGAGGGGCTGGAGATGGACCTGCTGGAGCGCGTGGTGCGCTCGATGGCAGAGGCCGCCCGTGAGGCCCATGTGCAAATCGTGGCGGGCGACACGAAGGTGGTCGAGCAGGGCTACGGCGACGGTATCTACATCAACACCGCCGGTGTGGGGCTGGTACTGGACAATGTCGAGGTCGGCCCCGAACGGGCGCGACCGGGTGACGTGGTGCTCATCAATGGCCCCATCGGCGACCACGGTATCGCGGTGCTCAGCAAACGGGAGGGCTTGGCATTCGAGACGGAGCTAGTTTCGGACAGCGCGGCGCTGAACGGGATGATGGAGGATCTGCTCGTGGCAGCGCCACACACCCACTGCCTGCGCGACCCTACGCGGGGCGGGCTGGCGGCGGCGCTGAACGAGCTGGCGGGCACATCACAGGTTGGCATCGAGATTGAGGAAGCAGAGGTACCAGTGCGCCCGGCTGTGGAGGCCGCCTGCGAGATGCTGGGCTTCGACCCGCTGACCGTGGCCAACGAGGGAAAGCTAATCGCCTTCGTCCCGCCCGAGGAGGAGGAAGCGGCGCTGGCCTCGCTGCGAGAGCATCCCCTGGGGAAAGAGGCGGTCCGCATCGGCGTCGTCACCGCGGAGCATCCAGGGATGGTGCTGGCCCGCACCGGCATCGGCGGGCGGCGCGTGGTGGATATGCCGCTGGGCGAACTGCTGCCACGGATATGTTAG
>CAZANJ010000098.1:0-8721 GCA_964486415.1 uncultured Anaerolineales bacterium | reverse complement strand
TAGAAGCGATAGAGCGACTTTCTTAATCATTTTTTTCTCCTCCATTTGTTTGATTTTCACTTTCCCCGGACGATTCGGGGAATCCACTCACTCGGTTCAACTCTTGTGATCGTTCCCTTAGACACCTCCTTCACTAACCTGGCAGAGCCAGAAACAGTGGAAATTATTTCCATGTTCATGATTGTCCTATGTCAGTAAGGTCATGAAGAGCACAGCTTGAGTGCAAGGAAAGCAAACGCTCTCTGACTGAAGCTGCGCGAATGCAATTTGCTGCAAGCTAGAGCAAGATACTGCGAGGCAGCTTTTAATATACGAGCAATCCTTCCACTTGTCAAGTCACAGGGGCGGAGCTACTTCAACTTCTTCTCCGAGGATTTTATTGGCGGGGCTGCAGCGATGATGAATCAAAAAAGTTCGCGGCCTACAACTCAGCGCAGACCGCGAACTCTAACCTCAGCCTTAACCTCAAACCTCAATTCTTAACCCTCAACCTTAAACCTCAAACCTCAACCCTAAACTTCCCACTCCTTACCGCCCACAGCGTCCTCTGTGCCCAGATAGGCCTTGATGACGCGGGGATTATTCTGGACCTCGTAGGGCTCGCCGGACGCGATCACCGCGCCCGCATCCAACACGTACACATATTCACAGATTCCGCTGATGACGCGCATCTTGTGCTCCACGATCATCAACGTCTGGCCTTCGCTGTGGATGTCCTTCAGCAGCGCCATAATCTGATCGGTCAAGGCCAGGTCGACGCCGGCCGTCGGCTCATCCAGCAGCAGCAGATCCGCCTCGGTCATCAGCGTCTGGGCCATCGCCAGCAACTTGACCTGTCCACCGGAGAGGGTGCCCGTCAGTTCATCGCGTAGGTCGACCAGGCCCACTTTTTCCAGCAGATACTCGGCGTGATCGATCAACTCACGATCCTGATGTCGCACGGTGGAGAATCGAAGGAGGGAATTCAGAGGATTCTCCCCTTTCTGTCTCTGTCCCGCCACGAGCATATTTTCCATCACCGTCATGCCCCGGGGCACCTGCGGTATCTGGAAGGAGCGCACCATACCACGTTGGGCGATGCTGTGAGGTGGGAGATCGCCGATAGGCCTGTCCCGGAAAGTTACGGTGCCATCATCTTTATCATAGAAGCCGGTGATGACGTTGAAAAAGGTCGTCTTGCCCGAACCATTGGGGCCGATGAGGCCCGTGATGCTTCCCTCCTTCACGGTCAGAGAAACGTCGCGCAGCGCCTGTAGGCCACCGAAGGCTTTATCAATGTGTTTTGCCTCTAACATCAGCTGCTTCCCTCCTCTCCGGCGTAAGAGATGGATCGAGGCTTCTCCGGAAGAATACCCTGAGGGCGAACCACTACGAAGAATATTGTCAGTAACCCGATCACCAGCGTGCGCAAGGCCGCCACCAGGTCAGTGGGCAGATATATCAGGTCCTTCACGAAGCGAGTGGACGTGTTTAGCAGGGTGATAACGAGTGCCCCTATCATGACTCCGACCGCATTGCCCGACCCGCCGACGATCATCATCGTCCAAACCAGAAAGGTCACCGTCGGTTCGAAGTGATCGGGGCTGATGAAGGTGAAGTAGTGAGCGTAGAGGCTGCCGGATAGGGACGCGCATATACCACCGACGACCATCGCGATGGCTTTGAACTGAAAGACGTGCTTGCCCAGGGCCTCCATCAGGTCCTCCGCCTCGCGCAGGCCGCGCAGCACCCGCCCAAAGGGTGAAACGGTGAGTTTCTCCAGGATGAAGTAGACGGCGGCCAAACAGACGAGCACGAAAGCCAGGTAAAAGAGATCATAATTCTGCCCAAAAACCGACGCCAGGGGACGGGGGATGCCACGTAGGCCGAAAGGACCCTCGGCCAGCCACTTCTCGTTGTTGACGAAGAGGCGCAGCGTCTCGGCCGCGGCGATGCTCACGATGGCCCAATAGTCGGTCCTGAGGTTGGATGATGGGAGGGCGATGATGAGCGCAAAGACGGATGAAAGCACCATCCCAGCTAGCACGCCGATGACAAATGGTATGCCAGCCATGTACATCAGGGCCGAGGTATAGGCGCCAATGAGGAAGAAAGCCGCTTGTCCGAAGTTGGATAAGCCGGTGATACCGACCTGAAAGTTCAGACTAAGGGCCATAATGGCGAAAATGCCGGTCATAATCAAGAAGTACGTCAGAAATGCAATCACGCTAGGCCTCCTTTCTCCCCAAAACACCCGTGGGACGGATCAACAATGTGAGGATCAACACAATGAAGGCGAAAGCTGGTTTGTACCGCACGGGGAATTGAAACCCGCCTATATTGATCGCGATTCCGATGTTCTCGGCTGCTGCGAATATCAGCGCGCCCACGAGGGCTCCGTAGACATTGCCGATGCCGCCCAGGATGACCACACAGAAGGTCGCCAGCAGGAGCACTTGTCCCATGCTGGGGCGAAGCTGGGTCTCCAGGCCAATCAGGATGCCACCGAGGGCCGCGAAGGCGCAGGCCAGGAACCAGACGTAGAGCACGACCCGCTCGGTATCAATGCCGGTGGCCTCGGCCAACTCGCGGTTATCCGATGTGGCGCGGATAGCGCGGCCCAGGTTTGTGCGGTGCAGGAAGATGTGAAATCCCCACATGGCAGCGCCAGCGACGGCCACAATCAGGATACGAATCGGGGTTACTGTCGCGCCCAGAATGGTCAGTGGCTGTTGCACGCCCAGGCCATAGTCCTTGATCTGACCACCCCAGAAGACCTGCACGATGCTGCGTATACTCTGGGCTAGGCCGATTGAGGCGACCATCCGAATAAAGGCATCGCTCTTCCGCAGCCAACTAAAGATCACGCGGTCAGTGGCCATACCCAGAAGCCCGGTGAGGATCACCGCCAGCACGGCTGATGGAAGCAGAGGCAAGCCCAGGCCGACCGAAAAGAACAACGCTAAATAGGCCCCGAGTGTGGCGAATGAGTTCTGAGCGAAGCTGGCAAAGTCTAGAAGATCGTACACCAAGGTGAGGCTGAGGCCGATCAACGCTAGCTCGCTGGCTCGGGTCAGAATATTGAACAGTATCTGCATAAATCCCATACTTGACCTCCCAATGAACCAGAGACCCTAAAGGTTTCCGAAAACCTTTAGGGTCTCGCATATCATTGTTATTCGTAGAGTTTCACTTCGCCGTTGGTGTAGATCAGCTTGTCGTAGGGCTGCTCGGCTCGCTGACCGTTCTCATCGAACCCAAGCGTGCCCGTCGCGGCGTCGTAATCCTTGGCTACCTCGGGGAGGGCGTTCTTGATGGCCTCAGCGTCCGTACCGGCCTCCCGCATCGCCAGCGCGATCAACCAGGTGGCGTCATAGGCCAGATAGCTGAAGGGGCCGCCCGGTTTCTCGCCATATTTTTCCTCGAAGGCCCTGGTGAAATCCTGCCCGGCCGGCATGTGATAGGACGGCTCCAGGCCAATGTGACCCTCGACGGTTTCGGGCTCGGCAACGCCGGTACACATCGTCAGATAACCGCCGATCCACTGGGCTTCCTTGCCCATCTCAAGCGCCTGCTTGGTGAGGATCTTCGACTCCTCGCCGTAGGCGGTGTAGAGGATGGCTTCCGGGTCCCCCTCAAACAAACGCTCTAGCTCGGCGCGGTAGTCCGTCTGGGCCAGGGGGTACTCGATGATGCTCGTAATCTCGCCACCAGCTTCTTCAAAGGTCTTGACCATCCACTCCTCCATGCCGATGCCGAAGGGGTTGTTGGGCACCAGGACGGCGACCTTGGTATAGCCTTCCTCCAGGGCCCATTTGGCCTGCTCTGTGCCCATCAGGTGATCCAGGCCGATGGTGCTGAAGAAATAATCGCCGACCTCGGCGCACTTGGGCGACGTGGAGCCGGGGTTGACCATGACCACGCCTTGTTCCTGAGCGTACTCGGCCGCGGGCAGCGTCACGCCGCTGGAGAAGATGCCGACGATGGCCGGCACCTTGTTGACATCGATCAGCTTGTGAGCGGCCTCGGTGCCGGAGGCGGGTTTCGACTCGCTGTCCTCGAAGATGACCTTCAGGTCTTTGCCATCGATGCCCCCGCTGGCGTTGATCTGCTCAACAGCCAACTCGACGCCGCGCCGCTCGTCGGTGCCCTCGTGGGTCGAGGCACCGGTCAGGGGGAAGATGGCGCCGATTGTGACCTCTCCGCCGCCACCTCCACCACACCCAGCAGTGGGAAGTACTATAACTAAAACGACCATAAACACAACCAATTTGCGTAGCATTTTCACTTCTGCCTCCTTTTGTTTGCTTTTGCTCTCATAGCGTGTCAAAGTATCCTATTCTCTTGAGAGGATACTCGCTGATACGACCTGTTTATCCATCATTCTCTGTTTTATCATCACCTCCTAGATCTAATCGCTACGCGCGAATTATGCCAGGGGGATTCAGAAAGAGATAATTTACCATTCTGCTCGCTCTGGATCGCCAGATCCAGAGCTAAACTCGCTGGATTTGGCAATCCAGCGGGAGCGGCGCAGGTAGACTATTTATTTCCATGTCCCAGGGCAGGGGGTGGGAATAAACCGAACTCTTAATTTCCACCCAGATAAGCGGCCTTCACCTTCGGGTCCGCACGCAGTTCCTCAACTGATCCTTCCATCACCACTTTGCCCGTCTCGATGACATAGCCCCGTTCAGCAACGGAGAAAGCCATACGCGCGTTCTGCTCCACGATCAGGATGGTCAACCCCTCTTCCTCGTTGAGTTGACGGATAACGTCGAAGATTTCCTGCACCAGGAAGGGAGCCAGCCCCATCGACGGCTCGTCCAGGAGGAGCACCTCGACGTTGGTCATCAAGGCACGGGCGATGGAGAGCATCTGCCGCTCGCCGCCGCTGAGCGTCCCAGAAATCTGCGTGGTGCGCTCCTGGAGACGGGGGAAGACAGAGTAAACCCATTCCAGATCCCTTTCAATCGCTTCGCGGTCATGCCGAGTGAACGCTCCCATCTTGAGGTTCTCCAGCACGGTGAGAGTGGGGAAGACCTGATGTCCATCAGGAACGAGGACAAGTCCCTGGGTGACCAGCTTGTGAGCCGGCGTGCCCTGGATCTCCTTGCCGTTCAGCAAAACACGCCCAGAGCGTGGAGAGAGGATACCACTAATGGTTTTCATCGTCGTCGTCTTGCCGGCGCCATTGGCCCCGATCATAGTCACGATCTCGCCCTTATCCACTGTAAGGGAGACCCCGAAAAGCGCTTGCATATCACCATAGTAAGTATGGATATCATGAACTTCCAGAAGTGCCATAGAAACTCGTTCTCCTTTTGCTGTATCTTCTCAATAATCTGGGGGTTTCTCAAGCAATCTTACTTCAACTTCTCCTCACCGCCGAATTGTCGATACGGGCTCAGCTCATCGAGCATTTCCTCATCCTCCGACGTGAGCTCATCTTGCACCATGTGCGAGAGCAGCGCTCCCACGCCCGGCCCCAGCATATAGCCCTGTCCACACATGCCCACGGCATAGATGTACCCCTCCAGCTCCCGCGCCCAACCTACGATGGGCGCCCCGTCGGGCGTCATCGGATAGAGCCCGCGCCACGTGCGGCGCACTTTGACGTTGGATAACTTGGGCATCAGCCCCACCATCCTGGGCGCGATCATCGGCAGAAATGACGAGGTCTCCCGCCGGTCGGTGCCCACGATGGGCGGCTCCGGCGTGATACAAAAGACGAGCGCGCCGGTGGCGTGCTGGTAGAAGTAGTAGTTCTTGGAACCCTTGGCCGGCCGAAGATCGACCACCATCGGATCCACGAAACGTGCCACCGGCTCGGTGATGCCCGCCTCGTGGCTATCGGGCACTACCGGCACGTCCAGGTCATCCATCTGGGCCACCGTTCGCGCCCAGGGACCGGCGGCGTTGATCACCGTCTCCGTGGCATATCCGCCCTTGTCGGTGCGCACGCCCACCACTTTGCCCCGCCGTCGGATGATGCCCGTGACCCTCTCGCGGAAGCGGAACTCAGCCCCGCGCTCCTTGGCGCGGAGATAGAATGCGTGTGCGCTCAACAGGGGAGAGGCCGAGCCATCGCCGGGCGAGTAGGTGCCCCCGATCAAATCGCGAGGACTCAAATCCGGGATCACTCCCAGCAGCTCATCGCGCTCCAGCCAGTTGATGTCCAAACCGTAGGACTGTTGTATCTTCAACAACTCTTTGAGGATCTCCTCCTCCCGCTCCCGATAAGCCACGAAGGAATAACCGCCTTGATACCACTCGATGTCGTCCCCGTAAGTCTCCTCCCAGGTGGAGAAAACTTCGATGGATTTGAGACAGAGGCGAATCTTCGCCGGCGCCGAGTGAGTGGCCCGGATGCCGCCGATGGCCGCCTTGTTGGAGCCTTGACCGGGGCTGGCGAACTGATCGATGACCAGCGGCTCCAGCCCGGCCTGGGCCATGAAAAAGGCGGTCGGCAACCCAACGCTGCCTGCGCCGACGATAACCGCGTCGTATACTTTGGTGGTCATTACATCCCTCCTTCGTGCGCATCGGTGGCGTGGGTGACCGGAGCTTCCTCAGGCGGCCTTTCACCGCTGGTCAGGCCGGCGAACGCCCCAAGTGGCACCTCGACGAAGAGCGGGCGCTGCGTGTTTTCCGTCACCCGTTGCAAGGGGATACCCTCATCGCGGAAGAGACGCTTGATCAAATTGGTGCAGGTCTTACCGCCACAGGCGCCCATCCCGGCCCGCGTCACCGCCTTGATGTAGTTTATATCCCGTGCGCCCGCGCGGATGAGGGCGCGTATCTCGCCCGCTGTCACGCGTTCACAGCGGCAGATGATCTCGTCGTCGGGGATGCGCTCGATGGTCTCATCCATCGCTTCCGTGACCCACGGGTCCTGCACGCGGATGCCCGCGATGCGCTTGGCGATCTCACGCGGCGCCTTCACGCGCACCAGGACGGCCCGGTCGGTGAAGCGCGGAGCGCGCACCTTGATCACCTTGACGTTGCCCAGCACTTTCCCCTCCGTATCCAGCACCGTCACGATGTCGCCCTCGTCGATGGTTTCCTCCGGGAATTCGTAGGGGATGGTCACTGTCGGCAGCCCACCATTATTTTCAGCATCGCGATAATCAACCAGCGTGATGGCCAGGCCGGGGCAGATGGCGACGCACTGCTCACAGCCGATGCACCCCTCGCCAGTATATTGAGGCAAGCCGCGTATGTCATCCTCCTCGATGACGAGGCAATTCTTGGGGCAAACAGAAGTGCAGGGGTTGCACGGAATCTCCTGGGCGCAGTGAAGCACGGGGAAGACTCCCTCATCATCATCCGGGATGTCCTCGGTGACGACGGCGCCCGGCCTCGATTTGAGCACTTCAGCGGTGTGATGCCATTCCGGCGGCACCTCGCCCACATCACGCCCCAGGGATTTGGCGATCTCCAGCCCCCGGATGCGCCCGGTGAACATCGCCGCCGAGGCCTCCGCGATCTCCTCCGCGTCGCCCGCCGCGTATACCGGAAGACCGAACTCCTTGGCCTTATGGACGAATTCGTCCACCGGATCCAACCCCACGGCGACGAGGATGGTATCGCAGGCAAAAGTCTTCTCGGTGTCGGGGATGGGGCGCCAGTTGGCGTCGATCTGGGCGATGGTGACCGATTCGACCTGAGCATCTCCGTTAGCGCTGAGGGCCGTGTGGGAGACGTATATCGGCACGCCCAAGCGGGCCAGCTTGTCCTTATGCACCTTGTAGCCGGAGCATTCGGGCAGAGCCTCGCAGAGGCCGACGACGTTGATGCCGGCCTGCAAGGCGTGATAGCCCGCGATCAGCCCGACGTTGCCCCCACCGATGATGAACAAACGGTCGGAGGCTTGCACCAGATCCCGATTGACCAGCGTCTGGAAGGCCCCCGCGCCGTAGACGCCTGGCAAGGTATTGCCCTTGAAGGCCAGCGATTTCTCGCGGGCGCCGGTGGTCACCAGGAGCACGTGGGGCTGGACGACGATGTAATGTCCATCCCGCAAGACGCCCACCTTGCGGTCGGAGTAGACGGCCAGCGCGGTGGTGTCGAGCCAGACCTGTACGTTCTCGTACTGATCCAATTCTTGTTCCAACTTCGTCGCTATATCGGTGCCGCGTGTGCCGGCGTAACAGGCGTCGATGGAGCCGAAGAATTTGTGGGTCTGGAGCACCAGCTTGCCGCCCAGGCGATGCTTGTCGTCCACGATCAGCGTGCGCACGCCGGCCTTGCCCAGCTCGATGGCCGCCGAGAGCCCGGCCGGCCCGCCGCCGATGATCAAGCACTCCACCTCGACGGTGTCGATGGGGTGCGTCTCGGGCGCGGTATCGACCTCGGGCAGCTCTGGCTTCCCGTCCATCGGCTCTACCCGCATCCCCGGCTCCACCGGGACCATGCAGGATTTTACGGGTAATCCATCGGCCATCACCAGACACTGGGCACATTGGCCGTTGGCGCAGAAGAGGCCCTGGGGTGCGCCGTCCTTGTGGTGACGCCCGAAAATGCGGACGCCATTAGCGAAAAGGGCCGAAGCGATGGTCTCTCCTTCTTGTGCTACCATCGTTCGGCCCTGCCAAGTGAATTCAAATGTCGGTCGTTCCTCGACCGGCAGGATGGGATGTTCATCAATGCGATAATCCATCGTATGGCTTCCTCCTGCGTAATGAATTTTTGGTTGCGGGTCTTGAACCTTCAAATCGGCTTCCCGATAGTGATCGGAAC
>CAZANJ010000097.1:0-8733 GCA_964486415.1 uncultured Anaerolineales bacterium | reverse complement strand
TATGGAAACCCGCCCTACAGATGAGCGAGAGACTCGGCGATTGTTCGGACAGGCGGGAGCTTTGATCCTTCATGGTCGTTCATACTGGCATCGCTGGCCCAAAGAGACCCGTGTACCCCTATCCAATTGGTTGGAAGGGCTGATCTCATTCCGCAACATCCTGGAAAAAGTGGGACAGATCCCGCTACGCTTGTCCGCCCAATCCAGGCCTGAAGAACTGATCGGTATATTCCAGAGGGATACAGAAGAAAGCCCCCCGCCTCATGTGGGGGATCTTCTGGACACACTCATCGAGCAGAATGATGACCAACTGACATTAGAACAACTCCGCCGCTTCACCTATCGACGCGCAACGATCATCCCTCACCTGATCAATATGGCAAGGGACAAACGCTACTGGTGGGATGATGGGCCTGGCGCGGGCTGGGGAGCCATCCTGGCCGTGCGTATCCTGGGCGAACTCAGGGCCGCTCAAGCCACCGATGCATTGATCGACGTCGTCGCCGAATCGAATGAGGAAGACATCATACACGACGCCGCTGTGTTCAGCCTGATGAACATCGGACGTGTGGCTCACTCATCGGTGAAAGCTTATCTCCGCTACGGCAAGGACGGCGAGACGCTAACTGCATTGGCCGAGGTTCTGGGCCACGTGGGTCAGCGTAACTCCGAGGACTTTACGCTCCTGCAAAGAGCCTGGGAAATCGCCGCTTGGGAACAAAAACGCCGCATCGTCGCTCTGGCCTTCGGCGACCTGGGCGACCGTCGAGCTATCCCGCTTCTCCAGGAGGCTTTGGGTGATCCCCAGGCCGATGCGTTGGACCTGGAGTATGTCTGTTGGGCTTTACAACGACTCGGCGTCCCCACGACACTGCCCAAGTGCTCGCCGGAGCTCAACACGCCTCCGCCCATCCACCCACGCTTGATCTATGACGATTTCGATTTCCCCCAGCGCCTCCGGCATAGCGTCTGGGGCGA
Organism: uncultured Anaerolineales bacterium; assembly: GCA_964486415.1. Taxonomy (GTDB): domain Bacteria; phylum Chloroflexota; class Anaerolineae; order B4-G1; family B4-G1; genus CAZANJ01. The sequence continues at coordinate 7,755 of CAZANJ010000097.1, read as the reverse complement.
ACCGATCTGCCCCGGATGCGGAGAACGGCTCACTCTGAACCAAATTGGTGAGTGGGTACACGAGCCCGGGGATGAGGAAAGAGAATAGAGAATGGAGAATGGGAAATGGATAATATAGAAGTGGAAGTTTGGCTTTACGGGCCCGTCGCGCGCTATGCCGGCGACCAGGATCAGGGCAGTCATGCTGAGCTGTACCTAAAGCTACCCCAGGGCAGCACGATGCATGATCTGATGGACCATCTGGGCCTTCCAGCGGAGGAGAAGGGTATCACGTTCATCAACGGACGGTTGGCCGCGATGCCGGGCGTGGATGCGGATCAAGGCCATGTGCTGCAAGACGGCGACCGGGTGGGCATTTCCCACCGCAAGAGTATGTGGCCGTTCCAGTATCGCTTCGGCGCCCAACTGGACGATGATTTACAGGACTCCTTCCGCCAACGCAAAGATCGCGGGATTCAGCACGCTTATACTTCAGGTTGAGGGTTGAGGTTAAGGGTTGAGGTTGAGGATGGTAAGTAAGCAAATGGCTGGAGATTCGGTCGATAGTTTACGTCAGCTTCCCAGCGTGGATCGATTGTTGGGCGCGGAGGAGGCCCAGAAGCTAATTCGCACATATGGGCGCCAACAGACGGTGGTCGCCCTGCGCGAGGCGCTCGAAGCAACGCGCAACGCCATATTGTCCGGCGCGGATGTGCCCGCGCTCGGTTCAATCCTAGCGCGAGCAGATGCCCGCCTGCGGCGGAAGCTGGCTCCTACTCTCCACCCGGTCATCAACGCCACCGGCGTCATCATCCACACCAACCTGGGGCGCGCGCCGCTCTCGGCGGAGACGCGAGCGGCGATGGACGCCGTGGGCCGAGGCTATTCCACGCTGGAGTATGACCTGGAGGCCGGACGACGCGGTCACCGCACCGTGCACGCCGAACGACTGCTTTGTGAACTGAGCGGCGCTGAAGTCGCGCTGGTGGTCAACAACAACGCTGGCGCGGTGCTCCTGGCGCTGACAGGATTGGCTCAGGGCCGGGGCGTGGTCATCTCGCGCGGGCAACTGGTGGAGATCGGCGGCGGCTTCCGCGTGCCCGACGTGATGGCACAGAGCGGGGCGCAACTGGTCGAGGTGGGCACCACCAATCGCACCCACCTGCGCGATTATGTCGCGGCAATCGAGCCCGACGCAGGTAACGATGTAGCCTTGATCTTGCAGGCTCACCACTCCAATTTCCGCGTGGTCGGCTTCACCTCGGAGCCGAGCCTGGAGGAACTAGTCGCGCTGGGCGCGGGGCACGGGCTGCCGGTGATGTATGACCTGGGAAGCGGCGCGCTGCTCGAAACGAGAGAGTTCGGGCTGGCGCACGAGCCTACGGTACAGGAAAGCGTCTTGGCGAGAGCGGACGTGATATGCTTCAGCGGCGACAAGCTGCTCGGCGGACCCCAGGCCGGGGTCATCGTCGGGAAGGCCGAGCACGTCAATCCCCTCAAGAGCCATCCGCTGACCCGCGCGCTGCGCCCCGATAAGCTCTGTCTAGTAGGGCTGCAAACAACACTGCTCCATTATCTGAAAGGTGAAGCGCTGGAGAAGGTCCCCGTCTGGCGCATGCTCTCCACGCCGCTGGCCGAGATTGAGCAAAGAGCGCGCCGCTGGCAAGAGAGACTGCAAGCTTCGGACGTTCAAGCGCGGATCGTGGACGGTCGATCCACCATCGGTGGAGGCAGCTTGCCCGGCGAGACCCTGCCGACAAAGCTGGTCGCGCTGGAAGCGGAGGGGCCAAACCATCTGGCGGCTGCGCTGCGGGCCTCCCCCCCGGCGGTCATCGCCCGCGTCGAGGATGATCGCCTGGTGCTGGACCCACGCACAGTGCTGCCGGAAGAGGAGCAAGACCTGATCCAAGCAGTAACTCGAATAGCTAAAGAGGAGACATGAAACAGGACATAGATCGCTTGATGGAAAAACGTGGCCTAGATGCCATTCTCGTCGCCGGCTTAACCTATGGCAACCCGGCGATGCAATACATGATCAACGAGGCCAATCTATCAAAAGGCTACGTGGTCAAGAAGCGGGGTGAAGAGCCGGTGCTTATATGCTCGCCTATCGAGCGGGAGGAAGCCACAGCGAGTGGCCTTCCCATCGTGAATATGAACAAGTATTATTTTGTGAGTATCGTGCGCGAGAAAGGCGACCGCCTGAGCGCCACTGTTGAGCTTTACCGTCGCATTTTCTCCGACCTGGACGTGAGCGGACGGGTCGGCTTTTACGGCAACGCCGATCGCGGGCGAGCGTGGGTGCTCCTCAATGCGTTGAACGAGGGACTGGATAACGTGGAGGTTCATGGCGACTTTGAGGTGACCCTGATCGACGAGGCCCGCGCCACCAAGGACGAGGCAGAGGCCGCGCGTGTCCGCGAGATGGGACGCCGCACCTGCGCGATTGTGGAGCGCACCATCGCTTTCCTGCGTTCACATCAGGTGCGGGGAGAGGCGCTGATCGAGGAGGATGGAACGCCGTTGACCATCGGGCGGGTACACGAGGAAATCGCTCACTCCATCGCCGCGGAACGGCTGGAGGACCCAGAAGGCTTCATCTTCTCCATCGGGCGCGACGCCGGCGTGCCCCACAGCAAGGGCCGCGCCGAGGATATAGTCAAGCTGGGGAAATCCATCATCTTCGACATCTTCCCGCGCGAGGCTGGCGGGGGCTATTTCTTCGATATGACCCGCACCTTCTGCCTGGGCCACGCGCCGCCGGAGGTCGAGGAGGCGTATGAAGAGGTATATGATTGCGTCGAGATGCTCGTCGATGCCTACAAGGTGGGAGAGAAAACGCGCCGCTACCAGCAAATGACGTGTGATTTCTTCGAGGAACGGGGCCACCCCACCGTCGGCAGCGAAACAAAGACGGAGAACGGCTATGTGCACAGCGTGGGCCACGGGCTGGGGCTGGCGATTCACGAAGAGCCGCGATTTAGCGACACACCGGACAACGCCGATGTGCTCAGGCCCGGCCACATCTTCACCTGCGAGCCGGGATTATACTACCCTGAACGCGGCTTCGGCATGCGAATCGAGGACGTGATCTGGATCGACGCCGATGGCGCTGTGCACAATTTGACCGATTTTCCGAAAGAGCTGGTGGTTGAGATGTAGCAGATTGCAGATTGCAGATTGCAGATTGCAACTTGCGCTGTTACTCAATCGTCGCCAGGAATTCCCGCGCCATCGCTCCCACGTCGCTGGTGATCGAGATGCCGGTCCAGGGGTCTTCCGGGCCCACCAGGTTGACCACGACGATGTTAGCCCCGTTGAAGATGGCACTGCGTGCTTCCTTGATGTCCACGCCGCCGGCCGCCGAGATCAAAACGTCGAACTTGCTGCGCACCCGATTGCCGTGTCGATATTGGATCAGTTTGCCGCGCGTGCTCTCCTCATCTCGCCCCCGATGCAAAACTATCACATCGGGCGGCTTCTTCAGCCGCATCACTACTCTCAGCGGATCTTTCACCCCCAGCATATCGATCATCGAGATCATGCCTAGCTCATCACAGCGGGCGATGAAAAAGTCAAGCGCCTCGGGGGGCGAGCCGCCGAGCACGGTGGCAGCCGTCGCACCGGCGCTATGCGCCATATCGACCTCGTCCAGCGCCCCATCCACCGTCTTCAAATCGGCCACGACCTGACCGGGCCAGTGGCGGCGAATGGCACGGATGCCATCCACCCCCTCCCGCTTGATGTAAGGCGTGCCCGCCTCGATGAAGATGCGCTCCTCTCCCTGCGGCAGGCTGAGAACACTTTTCGCGATCTTCGGCAAGAGGCGCCGCACTAGCCCGATATCGTAGTTGAAAGCGATCTGGAGATAACGTATCTTATTATCGAGACGACCGCGGCTCATTCCCCTTGCCCCTCGACGAGCGCTTTGACCGCGCCTCCCACGCTGGAGGGCATGAAGAGCACGATCTTCTCCGATGGATCAGCCGCGATAGCGCGGATGGTCTGGAGCGTGCGCAAGTGCATCGCGCCCTCGCTTTCGGCCAGATTCTTCGCCGCTCGCTGCAAGTTCTTCGAGGCCTCCAGCTCACCCTGGGATGTGATGACCACAGCGCGGCGCTCGCGCTCGGCCTCCGCCTGCTGAGCCATAGCACGCTTCATCTCGGCCGGCAGTTCGACCTCCTGGATTTTGATCGACTCGACGTCGATGCCCCAGCCGTCGGTCTCGGAATCCACAATCTCCTTGATGCTCTCGGCGATCTGCTCCCGCTGGGTGAGGACGAAGTCCATCTCGCCGTTGCCAATCACGTCCCGCAGTGCAGCCTGTGTGTATTGGCGGATGGCGAAAGCGTAATCCTCGATCTTGATGATAGCATCGGCGGGTTTGATGACCTTGAAGTAAACCACCGCGTTGACGAGCATGGGGATATTATCCTTGGTCATAACCTCTTGCCGGGGAATTTCGGCCGTCTTGATGCGCATATCCACCTTTTGCATCGCCTGCAGGATGGGGATAACGATGTTCAAGCCGGGATTGCGCGTGCCAGTGTACTTGCCCAGCGTGAAGATCACACCTCTTTCGTACTCATAAAGCAACCTGAGGCCGCGTATAACCAGCAGCCCAACTGTTAGAATACCTGCACCAACCAGACAACTACCTACAGTCAACAACCCTTCCATGATAAACCCTCCTATAGAGATTACTGCAATCTGCAATCTGCAATCTGCAATCCATTATCTGAATTTTTTCCCCACCAGGATCATCTCCCAATGGGAATCGGGGCCATAGGGCCTGCCGATCAAGAAATCGCCGTAAACGTCCTTGATTTCCAGAGCGGTGCGGTCGAACATCCGGCGCAGTTCGGGCAAAGTGTAGAGCCGCACGCTTTCCTTGTCATCCCAGAGATGAGTCACGCCCTCATTGTCGGTGAAATGGAAGATGGCGTAGCTGGTGAAAGTCGTGGGATCGAACCAGGTTTCCATCCAGTAGATGCCTTCGGGCCGTTCATGCCAGCGGCGACGGGGCTCAAGACGCTCGACAAAAGTGGTGGGATCGGAGAGATGGAGCAAGAATCGCCCCCCGGGCTTGAGCGCCCGCGCGAGGCCCTCCAGCACGCGCTGATTGGTCTCGTGGTCGAAGAAACCAAAACTGGTGTTGAGGATCACCAGCGAGTCGAAAGCCTCCCGATAAGGCAGATCGCGCATATCGCCCTGAACGAAAGCGCTGTTTTCCAGACCTTTCGCTCCCGCTTGTCTGGTGCAGTAGCGCATCAGGCTAAAAGCGATGTCCAACCCTACCACGTCGATGCCCTTCTTTGAAAACATCCGCGCGTGGACGCCGGAGCCACAAGCTACGTCGAGCAGCCGTTCGCCGGGCCGGAGGTGGAGCTTGGAAACGACAAAATTGACCAGCTGCTCATCCCAAAAATCGATATTATCGATGCCCTTTCGGTGGATGACGCGAAATTGATAAGCCCACCAATCCCAATCGTGCGTCACGGTGTTTCTCAGATTCAAACTCATATCTCCCTTTCCTGGGAAGAAAAGTGCGGCGCTTCCGCTCTTCCCAACTGATTGACCGACGCCCGCAGTTCTAAAATGTGCATCCGCGTGTGTTCCTCGTTGGGGAACCTTTGCAAACGGCGCTTGTTGAAAGCTAACTCCGTCGCCAAGCGATAATACCGCCCCAACATCAACCAGCGCCTCGGATCGCCGCTGAGCAAAGCATTCGTTCGCTCCGCCAGCCTTCTGGTGTAGGAAGAGATCACCTCGTAATCCCCCTCGCCGAGCGTGCCCAGTTCGACCTCATCGCGCAGAAAATCAACGATCCAGCGCCGCTCCTGCACGGAGGTCCACACCAGAACTGCCAACAGGGCCAACACTCCGCCCCAGTCCGACAGGAATGTGATTAGACAAGGCCAGCCTAACTCGGCTCCCATCGTCACGCTGGCGTTGTGGATGGAGTGCGAGGTTATTCCCAGCAGTATCCCCAGGATAGGCCCGCTCTTCCTCACCAATGGCTTGGAAGCCGTATGGGCGAGCGCGATTCCCAGGCCGGTCAACCCGGTGAACAGCGCGTGATTGAGACCGAAGAGGAAAGCACGAAATACAGCCAGAAATGCAAATCCGCCCCAGCCGCCCTCCATGAAGCCAGAGATGAAGTAGAATATGTTCTCCACGGCGGCGAAACCGAAGCCCACCAGGCCACCATAGAGGATCCCGTCGAGGGGACTGTCGATCTCCTGGCGGAAAAAGAAGAGGAGCAACAGCAACGCGGCCCCCTTGAAGACCTCCTCGACCACGGGAGCGACGACGGCTGCCCCGACCAGGCTGGCAGCGGCGGGATCGACAAGAGAGGAGACAGGGACATCAAGTACCAGCTCAGCGATGAGAGAGAAGATGATGGACGGAACCGCGCCCCACAAGAAGGCAGCGACCAGCAGGCCCAGCGGCTCCTTCTCGTAGCGGTCAAACCACCACAGAATGAGGGCGTAGACTATCATCGGCGCGAGGCCAACGATCAGGGATAAGATGATGCCGATCAGGGTTGTCATATCATGAAGATTGGTTCAATCTCTAAGATTGAGCCAATCTCGCCTCCAGCGAGCGCAAGTATTCGATAAGCTCATCCCGCATATCCTCGCGCCGCAAACTGATCTCGATGTTAGCCTTCAATTGACGCAGGGGATCTCCGGCCGCCATCCACAGGCCATCGATGGGCCTTACGACGACGGAGGATTGCTGGGCCAGTTGGTCCACAGCGTCGGCCAGCCAGAGCTCGCCCCCTCTGCCAGTCTCCAAGTTCTCCAGCACCTCGAAGAGTGCCGGCGTGAAGACGAAATGACCGATCTGCACCAGGTTAGAGGGCGCGGTGCCGGGCGCGGGCTTCTCGACGATGCGCTCCATCTCATTCTCCGAACCAGGCTTGAGCTCGATGCAGCCGTAAAGGTGAGCTTCCTCCTCCGGCACGCGCTGCGCTGCGAGCACCACGGCCGGCTCATACTCGTCGAAGGTATCCAGCAATTGCCGGGGGATCGGCCTATCTCCCATCACGATGTCGTCGCCGAACATGTAATAGAACGGCTCGCCCGGCGTGAGCCAATTGCGAGCAGCCAGAGCCGGCGAGGCGTTGCCGTAGGGCAAGCTCTCCGGCTGGCGCACGAAGACGATGTCGGCCATTTGATCGATGCGCCGCATTTCCTCCAGAAGCTCCAGCTTACCCGATTTCTCCAGATGCTGCTCCAGATCATGAACGGGCGCGAAGTGGCGCTGCACGACCTCACTGCCCTCGCGCACGACGACGATGATTTCTTTGATCCCAGCCGCTACCAAACCCTCGACGTGATACTGGATGAGGGGCACACCGGCGATGGGAATCATCTCTTTTGGAACAGCTTTGGAAGCGGGAAGGAATCGCGTGCCGTATCCGGCGATGGTGATGATGCCTTTCATGAAATTGTAACTCCTTGCACTTTTGAGAGGCGTGAAAACTGAGGCGAAGATTGACTTGGAATTTCAAACGCGGCTCTAGTATAACAGACGTTGCGATCATTGCCAAGCCGCCGCTTTCATTTTCATGGGGAAACCGTAGCAGTTCTGGAGCTTTAGAAGGCAGAACCGCTACGAATCCCCATGAAGAGCTCTCGAAGCGATTCAAAAATCGGCGGGTATGGAAACCCGCCCTACATAGCCAGAGGATGTAGGGCGGGTTTCCATACCCACCGCCTTGGGGTTGATGGACTCACCCAATGCCACAGAACGCCTCTGGCGGCCTCT
>CAZANJ010000096.1:7797-8946 GCA_964486415.1 uncultured Anaerolineales bacterium | reverse complement strand
GAGGTTGCATCAGCGGCTGTCCTTGAACCGGGCGATCCACTGGGCCGTCAGTTGCAGGTAGAGATCGTCGAAGGCGGCGCTGGGCTCGATGTAGGAACCTTCCACCCATTCGTTGAAGGAGTGAACGACGATGAAATCGGGCTGTGTGTGGAGCACTGTTTCCCAGGTCTTGGCGTAGTATGCGCCGCCGCTCCGATCTCGCGCGAAGGGCTCGCTGCTCACGCGCAGATCGGTGCAGTGTGCCTGGCCGGAGTTCAAGTCGTTCCACCCGGGCATCACCGTGCCGACCCAGAGTTTGGGCTGTCCGGTCTGTTGTTCCCAAGAGTGAACCCAGTTCGCCCACTGTGGCGCTTTCTGGTAGGCGTTGGGGCAGCAGGCGTGATCGATCTTGTAGATGTAGAGCCCATCGAAGACGGCCAAGTAGGCCGGATCGAGCCCCTCGGCGATCCACCAGGTGTTGTGTCCGGGATCGACGGCTTGTCGTATCGCTTGCCAGCGGGCCACGGCGCTCTCCTGGCTTCCCGGCACGCGGTACATATCGCTGAACATAATCACCGGTTTGCCAGCGGCGCGGAAGAAGCGGGGGTGCTGTCCGTAGGTGTTGATGATGTAACTCAGCGCGTCGATCACGCCCTGCTGGTTGACCCCTGGCAGGATGTGATGGAGGAAGGTGACGGTCGAGTTGAAGCCGGCCGGCGATTGGCCCAGTACCTGGCCGAAGTTGGCGTCGGTGCGGTCCTGGGGCGCGAACCAGTGGACGGCGAAGCCATCCAGGCTGGCGGCGCGGGCCTGCCCGATGTGACGGGCAATCACGCCTGGGTCGTCGGATTGGTAGACGCCGTCGCGGGGCAGGTCGCCGGCCGAGGTGCAGCCGGTCTCCCATGTGTGCGGGTCATACCAGGGGAAGTAATTGCTCAGCACCACAGGCGGGATCTGCGGATGGGAGGCGTTCTCGCTGCCGCTGGAATCTCCGCTGGGCGCAGGTTGTTCTGCCGCCGCCGATTCTTCTATGAGGGCGCTCGGTGGACTTGGCGTGCTCGTGGGCTGCGGCGTCGGCGTATCGGTGGATGTGGAAGTGGCGGTGGGGCTCGGCGTGGGGGTGTCAGTAGGAGTTGCCGTTGGAGTGGCGGTTGGAGTATGGGTGGGCGT
>CAZANJ010000096.1:0-7697 GCA_964486415.1 uncultured Anaerolineales bacterium | reverse complement strand
TGGGGGTGTCAGTAGGAGTTGCCGTTGGAGTGGCGGTTGGAGTATGGGTGGGCGTGGGAGTGATCGTCGGCGTTGCGGTCGGCGTGCTGGTATGCGCTCGCGTCGGTGTGGATGTAGGAGTGGCTGGATGGGCTTGACAGCCCAGGGCCAGTGATAGGATCAGCAGCAGGAATTGCCAGGCACTGGGCTGGAGCCATCTGGGCGGGCGGTGCGGGGATGAATCGCGGGGCGCGCGGCGGATGATGTTTATCATATATCACGCCCAAAAAATTAGGGCGCTGTGTGGAACAAGCACAGCGCCCTGTTCGCAATTAACCATTCTTAATTAGCTATTGCTCATTCTTCCCTTCGACGAATGTCTCCAGCATATCGGTGAACTCCAAAGGGAAGATGAACTTGGTCGCTGCACTTTCCCCCAGCCGCTTCAGCGTCTCGAAGTATTGCAGCGTCATAGTGTTGGCGTCCACCTCGCGTGCCCTCTCCCAGATCTCCTTCAATGCCAGAGCAAAGCCCTCAGCCTGTAGCCGCTGTGCCTCCCGCTGACCCTCGGCGGCCAAGATGGCGGATCGCTTGTCGCCTTCGGCCTTCAGGATGGACGATTGCTTCTCGCCCTCGGCGACCGTGATGGCGGCCTCACGCTTGCCCTTGGCCTCGGTCACCACCGCGCGGCGGTTCCGCTCCGCTGCCATCTGCCGGTTCATCGCGTCCTGAACCTCCGGCGGCGGTATAATCTCGCGGATCTCCACGGCGGTCACTTTGACGCCCCAGCGTTCCGTCACCTCGTCCAGCTTGACTCGCAGCACCTTGTTGATGTGATCGCGTTCAGAGAGCACGTGATCCAACTCAATGTCGCCGACGACGGAGCGAAGTGTGGTGGTGGCGATGCCGGTGGAGGCTTGTCCGAAATTGGCCACTTTCAAAACGCTTGCCTCTGGGTCGAGCACTTTCCAGTAGACCAGAAAATCAATGTCGATCGGTGCGTTGTCCTTCGTGATGTTGGTCTGGTGCGGGACTTCCAGTACCTCCTCGCGGAGATCGACGGTGGTTGCTCTGTCGACGAATGGGATGAGCAGCACTAGCCCCGGTCCTTTCGGGCCGATGCAGCGGCCCAGTCGGAAGACCACCAGTCTCTCATATTCTTTCACGATGCGCACCACTGAGGCTAGTAAGACCAGCAGCGCGATACCACCGATGAAGAGGAGCATAATCACTGTGAATAGTCCACCGGTCATTTCAGCATCTCCTTTCCTGTTGCGTAGGATTTATGCGCTTGACGCAAACTTTGAGCCCTTCTACGGCCACGATTTCGACTTCTTCACCTGCGTCGATGTGGCTGTCTTCTCCTACGGCGACGGCGGTCCATAACTCGCTCTGGACTTGTACTGTCCCTGTTGGGTCGAGGGGATCAGTGACGATCCCATTCTGGCCCACGATCTCCTCGGCGGAGACCTTAGCCTGCATTTGTTGGGTGCGGGCCACGGCAAAGAGGGCCATACCGAAGAACCCTAATGAGGCGAGCGTCACGCTTCCGATCAGCCAGGGCGAGATTTGCGGAACATTTTCGTCCGGGGGAAAGAGGAAGACCGAGCCGAGCACCAACGTGATCGCGGCGCCCACCGTGATGGCTACGCTTTGCACCTTCAGGTCTACGGCGAAGAGTATGCCGGCAATGACGATCATTATTACGCCCACGACATTGGTCGGCAGTTGCGTCAGACCGGCGATGGCCAACGCCAGGCAAATGACCGCCGCGACCTCCAGCGCACCGGTGCCCGGTGCGTAAAGGGCGGCCGCCGCGGCCCAGAGCCCAATGATGAGCATGGCGTAGACCACGTTAGGGTTGCTCAGCAGAGCCCACAACACCTGTGTTAGTTCCATCGGTAGGTGATGTTGGTAGGTTGGTATGTTGGTTGGCGTCCAGCTCTGGTTTACTGCCCTACCGCTATACCAATCTACCGATCTACCAGCCTACGCCGTCTTGCGCAGGCTGCGCACGACGATCAGCAGGAAGACCAGCCCAAGGGCTAGCGCACCGGCTCCCAGCGCTCCGATGCCTGTGTCCGGCACGCTACTTTCGGCCTGGCCCTGAGACTGTGATTGGAGCGTCGGGGTGGCCGTCGGCCTGGGAGTAGCAGTGGATGTCGCTTCACCCTCAGCGGCAGATGTAGGAGTCTCTGTGGTTGGGGCTGCTGTTGGCGTCTCGGTGGGCGCTGGCTTTGTCGCCGTAGCTGTGGGGGCCTTGGTCGCTGTAGCCGTGGGAGTTTCTTCCTCTGATGTTTTAGTTGCTTCACCTTCGGCGGTGACCGTTGTGGTTCCGGCTGCTTCCGCTGCTGGCGTGGGGGCAGCCGCTCTGTTGGGGTTGAACCACAGCATGAAGGCTATGAAGATGCCAAGTCCCACTATGAACAATCCACCTAGTGCCGACACGAGGATGATGAAGGTACGATTAGTCCCTTCTTCTTCAGCTAGCTCTTCCTCTTCTTCCGGCAATAATTCTTCGATGTCTTCCATTTGAATTTCCTCCAATTAAACATAGCTTGCAACTCGTCTGCCTCGTCCCATATTTTTACCGAAGCGCTTCCAGGTTTGCCAAGGGGATGGAGGCGGTTTGACCTTGCCCCAGATCCACTTCCGCGCAGCGCACTCTCGCTCCCGTCTCTATGCGACGTGCGTGAGTGGGAAGGGCGGTGATGATGCCAACTGTGCCTATGTGCGGGGCACGAACGGCTCGCACTAGTGTGCCTACTTCCAAAGGTGTGCCTGGTTGCTTTTGGTCTTCCGGTACTTTCTCGCCCGGCAAGGGAATGATGACCTCGGGGATAAATGACATCCCCAGGTGTTTATCATTGCGCGGCTGGGTTTTGCCGCTGATTGAGACCTCTCGCCCTACATTTGTGGTGAGCAATTGGAAGGCCAGCGCCGACATAGGAATCTCACCGATGCCCTCGGTGACGACGATGGGAAAGGGCAGGCCCTCGATGTCGGGGATCTGTTCCGGTGGCAATCCTCCTGTAACAATACCTCGCACCTGGACCTCTTGGGCACGCTCAATCACGTCAATGTCCAGCGTGGCGCCACCGATGATAACCGTGCCATGGCAGGAAGGATCGATCATTTCCGCTTGGAGGGGCTGATCTGGGCTTTCCACCAGGCTCCTCAGCACGCCCAAGTTTTCACCGCCGCTTCCCCATGCGCCCTGGACTAAAGCGCCTGTCACCTCGATGACGATGCCGAGTCCGCGCAGCGCGTTGCTTACTTTGCCAGGGATATAGGCGCGTAGCTCAAACAGAGCGGGCTTATCCTCGATTAGAATGCGCCCGCCTCCGCTGGCGGTCACTACGCCACTGATCGGAGCTCTGACGGAGCGGCTGAGCGGCCCGCGCTGTTTGGCGATCACCTGATTGCGCCGTACCTTATCGCCGATCTCTATTTGCAGATGATCTTCTGCCTGGGACGCTGGAATGTCCAGGATCCGCGCCACTGGCACGATGCGGAAGTCACCCGGAAGCTTGGTCCGCGCTACCACTTGCGTAGGCTCCACCCGCTCGCCTATGTTGACCAGTACCTCTCCTCGGTTGGGCAACATACGCTCGCGATGTATTCTAGTTAGGGGCGAAATTTGTGTTTCAAATGGATAGTACATGGGTTGAATGACAAATTAGCAAATTAGCAAATGATAAATGAAATGTAACTGCTCAGACCCTGCTCAGAGGGGGTTTGCAACCTCCGATTTTTGAACGAGCATAATCCTTTTCTTCGATCAAGTTGCTCAAAAACTCTCAAAAGACGCTGGGTTACAAACCCAGCTTGAGCGGGCTGAGTAGATACAATGAAATGACGAAGTACTTATCCGCCCACATCCTGGAGCCAGCGCTCTATCTGTTCCTGGCGTTCTTCGGGATCATCGGGGAGGGTAAGCGGACGTCCGCGTGCGTCGATGATCAGCCCAACTAGGCCACCGTTTACTCGACGTTCGCCCGACTCTCCAGGCCCGCCGAGCCCTACGTCGAACCCGCGCTGTGGGTGCAGTTCCAAAACCGCCTGCTTGCCCGATGGGAGGGGCAGCAATTCCAGATCGCCATGTTGTACTTCAACGTCGAATGAGCTGCCGTCGTCATACGTCACCTGCATCTTGAGCGCCAGGTCGCCTGGGCTGGCGTTTCCCTTAGGGTTGACTGGTGTGACGACGGTTGCCAGATTGGTGAACCCGCCGCCGTCCAGCGCTTCCACCGCTGCGAGCGGTTTGACCGCTGCGATGCTTCCCAGCGCTGGAGCTAGACCACGGGCGTCCAATACCAGTGTGCTTACTCCGATGGGCTGCAAGGCGTCCAATACAATCAAGGCCGTTTGGCCTGGGCGGGGTGCGTGGGCCATTACACCGCCGCTGACGACGATGGTATCACACAACGGCAGTAGATCGGGGTAGGGCTGAGCCTCACCGGGTTCCCATCTCGCTTGGGAGGCCCTCACCGATGCGCGTATGATTTCGCGTGCTAGCGCTTGGTCAATCCATAGCTCACGCAGCGTCTGAGGGATACTGAGCGGGTGCGTGGATTTGTTGATCAAGGCCGCGCGTAGTTCATCAGGCTCCATAGGGTAGGGAAGCCAGCGCGTGATGCTCTCGGCGCTCTGGGTTTGCAGGAAATGTTCTCCCCCGAAAGTAATACCCAACTCTCCGTTTATGCTGAGGAAGGTTCGCTCTTCGAAGACGGCGGCAATGGTGGTGCTCGCTGCCCCCAGGTCTACGCCCAAAACTCCCTTGGAGGGATCGCCCAGGTGCCAGAGGTAGCGTATTAGCTGACCGAAGGCTTGGGCTGTAGGTGTGAGCGGCGACGGGCTCCAATTATCCACCATGGCGGCGCCCGGTAGTTGTTTCATCTTTCGCTGGGCGTAAATTTCATTCAGCTTCTCTCTGGCGCCGGTCAAATTTTCTCGTTCCAGTGTGGGGCGCACGTTATCGACGACGTGGAGCGTGGCCTCTTGGCCCGCGGTGTCCACGATGCGTTGTCGCAGCTCCGCGTTGCCAGCGTAAAGTAGGTGCGGACGCATTCCTGGGTCCAGCATAGAGCAAGCCAGGACGGTCGCCTCTACTAACTCGAGCACCGGCGTTGTAGCGCCTCCGTCTGTCCCGCCGACGATGCAGACCACATCGGGCAGTATGTCTCGGATGGCGCGCACACGTCCCTCTGCGCTTAAGCCGCTGTGCTCGCCGTCTAAGATGGCTTTGACTTGTGAGTATACACCTGCCACCGCTCTCTTGGCGCTGGCGACGCTCAAATCGGGCGCCAGCCCCCCCAGCACAAGTTGGAGTGGCTGGCTGGCGCTGATGGTCGCTGCGAATCCATCGACGCCCTGATGTCCAGAGCGTTCGGGCGAGATCAAATTGTCTCTCATATCGAAGAAGCGTCTACCGGTGACCTCGACGATTTGCTCGACGGCGTGATAGATGCCGGCTGTCACGTCGAACCAGGGATACCCCGTTGTGGTGGCTGATGCGCCATGTGCCAGGAGGCGGTATTGGCCGGCCACCTTATCGAGTAACATGGCTTTGGTGGTTACAGTACCGCAATCGACGACCAAAATTGAATCAATGGGGTGCTCTACCATAGTCCTGTCTCTCTAGCCGACCAGGAGGTCCAATATGCGGAAATAGGCTTCTATCAGATATTGGATACGCCCGATTAAAATAGATAGCGAAGCGGTAAGCGTCCCGGCGAAGGCGATACCGAAGGCGAAAATCAGAAATACTCGTCCCGCCGCCCCCGCTGCATTTATGAGCCTACCTCCCAGTCTGTAAATCAGGTTGCCATCCTGTTGGGGCTTGATGAAAGCGAACGTCAGCAATGTGCAGACCGTGCCTACGACCACCATCAGGCCATCTATCAGCCCAAAGCGGAATGACGCCAGCGAATCTGGATGGAGCGCGCGGCCTGTGGCCTCAATCTGGGGTGCGAGGGTGCCTACTAATGCGCCGCTTAACGCTACAGCTACACCGACGCCGAGTAGATATGCGACGGCGAGGTTTCCCACGTATGCTTGTTTGGGGAAGCCTTTGAAGAGCAACAGCAAGCCCAGGGCGAGCGGTGCCACTACTGTAATCGGATCTTCTGTCAGTTGGGTCAGTAACATGCCGACCATCACGTCGTGGAGCACGATGCCGAAGGAATAGCCAACCAGCGTGCCGATGAAAAGGTGTGTGGCCAGCCTGTAGAGGGGATTATCTCCCAGAAGATAACTGAGTGTAAAGAGAGTCAGAATGGCTCCCAGCACCATGCCGGCGGTGTCGAGTGTCGTCACGATTCCCTCCCGCCTTCGTTTTCCTCTCGTTTCGGGGGCTTCGTTTCCGTGTCTTCCGTACTTTCTTCCGTGTCGACCGGCTCGTCTTCTTCAGGCTTGTCACCCTTCTCCTTTTGTTTGCTGCGGAGGTTGCCGATGGAGGAGAAGACAGCGCCGATAATCATCAAGCCAGCGATGGCGACATGCCCCGCTGCCAGGGCGTCGAGGCGTTCCGTGGCCTCACCGCTCGAACCGAGGAGTTGTTCGTAGGCGACGGCGCCGCGTAGGCCTTGGATGGCACCATCCAATTGACCGACCTGTTCATCCAGGTAAGGGCTGGTGACCGGTTCCAAAGCTGCACTGACGCCGATCACTATGGGAATGTCGTCCCCATACGAAATCTGGGCCTGTTCGATCCAACGGCGTAATGGCACGGGGCTTGCGGTTAGCAGCAGGAGCAGTGATTGCTCTGAGCCAGCCTCTTTCAGGAGCTGAGCTGCGCCAGCGGCATCGCCAGGGCGATACCCCAACATGTTATATGTTTGAGCATATTCCCCTTCTTCTGCAATGGTATCCAGCAGGGAGGTCGCTACGATCACCCCTTCGGGCTGGCTGCTGGCGACGGAGAGGTTTGCTCCGCGCTCAATCAGATGATGAAGCACCGGACGGGCTACCACGTTTAATTCCTCCATCTCCGCTGGCCCATAGTCGAACACGACCAGAACGTTGTCCAACACTCCCAGTTCTTGAACCAGTTGATGCGCCTGGGCCGCTCTGGGTGACAAAACCGGTTCCGTCAGTGTGGGTAGATCGAGTGGTATCAAGGGGGCCATAAGTATGCCGCCCGTGGCCAATAGAAGCACCACGGCCACCAGCAGGCGTTGAAGCGCTGTGCCTACGTCAACTCCGCGTGCGCGTTTTTGAGGTTGCGGCTTTTCGACTGGCTGAGCCAGGAGGCTTTGTAGTAATTGTGCCCGCGCCACGCTTGCTTCACTCGGTTCGGTCGATGGTAACCCGTCGTGGGTGGTGGGGGCCTCGATGGCTGTGGCGGCTGGGATGACCCCGCGCATTCCCTCCAAAAGCCCTTCCGTCTCCATCGGCTCTCGCTCCACAGCGGCAGGGGCATCGGCTGTAGGGCGGAGCTGGGCTAACCAATCGGGAATCTCGGCGCGGACTAGCCCGTCTGGCAGTTCCGGCGTGGCCTGACCGGATACTTCTCCTGACGGCGCCGCTGCTCGTAGCCAATCCGGTATATCCGCTTCGGCAAGGGCGGGCGATCCTTCCGGCGGCGCCTCTGCCGCTGGTGGGGCGCCCTCTGGCCTTCGGGGCGGCAAATCGCGCAACCAGTCAGGGATCTCAGCATCCTCCAATTCCCCAGACAATGCAGCATCTCCCAGCCAGTCGGGAGCTTCAGCGCGTTC
>CAZANJ010000095.1:3946-8949 GCA_964486415.1 uncultured Anaerolineales bacterium | reverse complement strand
CCCGCGTCGTCGAACGCCACCTGCACGGCGACGCTGACCACCGAGACGGCCGTCGATTTGCGCAGCGACAGTTTGCGGAAGCCGCCGAAGGCCCGCGGCCCGGGCGCTTCCCAGCGAATCGCGGTGATCAATTCGGCCGGCTCGCAGATCGTGTCGCAGACGTGGACGAAGAAGTCCCGTAGCGGCAGCCAACGCGACTCGCCCTCAGAAGCCAGCTTCACCTCGGCATCCAGCGCCAGCAGCGGCGGAGCCGTGTCGGCCGCCGGGGAGGCGTTCCCCAGGTTGCCGCCCACGGTGGCGCGGGTGCGCACCAGCGGGTTGGCGAAGACATCCGCCGCTTGCTTGAGCACCGGGGCGTGCTCGGCGATCACGTCGCTCGTCAGCAGCTGGGCGATGGTCACGCCACCACCGATGACGACGTGTCCGTTCTCCCGTCGAATGCCTTGCAGTTCATCCAGCCCCGCGACGTTGACCAGCGTGCCGGGCGTGCGCTTGCCGCCGCGCATATCCGGGATCAGGTTCGTGGCCCCGGCGACCGGCAGGGCGTCTGGCGCATATCCGGCCAGCATCTCCAGCGCCTCCGGCAGCGTCTGGGGCATTAACAGTTCAAACTTCGGTAACATATCAGTCCTCCCAATTTTGCAGATTGGTAGATTGGTGTATCGGTAAACCGGCATACGGAGATGTTGAACCTACCAATGTACCACTCCAACCTAAGCGAAGACAGCCACAGGCACATGACGCGCTTGGGCAAAACTGCGCCGGTGCAATTTAATGCGTTCAATCTCATGCAGTGTTTCAGCGGTCAAGTAACTCTCCCCACAATGCGGACAACTTACCACCGGGATGTTCTCGATAACCAGCAAATCCTCTCCGCTGCCATAGCTGCGCGTCACGTGACGAACACGTGCTCCCTCTTCGCCACAAATATCACAAATCATCGCACTTCTCGCACACAACTCTCCACCGCGCGGACGATGGCGGCGAAGCCGGTGCAGCGGCAGCGATTGCCCTTCAGGTAGTCGCGGATGTCGTCCTCGTCAGGCGCCGGCATCTCCTCCAGCAGCCGCCTGGTCATCATCAGCATGCCGGGCGTGCAGTAGCCGCACTGGAACGCGGCGTTCTCGATGAACGCTTCCTGGATCGGATCAAGCTCGCCTTCGGAGCCTTGCAGCCCCTCGACGGTGGTGACCTCGCACCCATCGGCGGCCACGGCCAGCGTCAGGCAGGCCAGCGTCGGCACGCCGTCCAGATGAACCGTGCAAGCGCCGCACTCGCCGATGCCACAGCCGTACTTCGCGCCGGTTAGATCCAATCGCTCGCGCAGCACGTTCAGCAGCAACTCGTTCGGCCTGACGGAGAGATGGTGCTCGACACCGTTGACGGTAAGCTCGATGGGATGGTGCGTATCACGTGAAACGTAATGCGTAAAACGTGAAGCGTGATCTTCGCTCGCCGACTCGCCCCCTAGCTCTATCGCCGACTCGCTTCCTCGCTCTATCGCTGATTCGCTGACTCGCTGACTCGCTCTATCGCCCGCTCGCTCCCACGCCGTTCGCAGCGCGTCGTGGGCCAGCGCCTTGACCACCTCGCGGCGGTACCACGCGGTCGAGCGGATGTCGTCGATGGGCGTGACCGCCTGCGAGGCCGCCCGCCCCGCTCCCAGCGCCAGCTCGGGGCTGAACGGTTCGCCGATCAGCATCTGCTCCGCCTCGCGGCAGCGCATCACCGTGGGGCCGACGGAGCCGAAGGCCAGCCGGCAATCGGTGATGGTATCGCCGTCGCGCACGATGGTCGCCGCGGCGCTCGCCTTGGCCAGATCGGCCCGCACGCGCGAAATTTTGACGAAGGCGCTGGCATGCGTGATGCGTGATGCGTGATGCGTGAACGGCGGGAGCACCACCGACACGAGCAGTTCACCCGGTCGCAGCGCCGTCTTGCCGGGGCCGATGAGGAATTCCTCCAGCGGCACCACGCGCTCTCCGTCGGGGCCGATGAGCACGAGCTCGGCGCCCAGCGCCATCAGCGCCGGGACCGTGTCCGACGCGGGCGAGCCGTTGCAGACGTTCCCGCCGATAGTGCCCGTCAACTGGATCTGGGTCGAGCCGAAGCTGGCGCAGGCCTCGGTCAGGGCGGTGTAATCCGCCTGCAACAGCGGCGCGTTGCGCAGGTCCCAGATCGTGCTCAGAGCGCCGATCTTGATCTTAAGGCCATCCTCGGCCTCAATCCCTTGCAGACAGGGAAGCTTGCCGACGTTGATCACCACCTCCGGCGCCGCCTGCTCCATCTTCATCCAGACGAGCAGATTGGTGCCCCCGGCCATCACCTGCGCGCGGTCGCCGTGCTCGGCCAGCAGCGACACCGCCTCCTCCAGCGTGGCCGGCTCGTAGTAATCGAACGCGTGCAGCAGGAGATGGGTGTTGGTCATATCGTGGCCGGTAGGATTGGTAATTTGGTAGATTGGTAAATTGGTAGATTGGTAAATTGGTAAATTGGTAGATTGGTCACTCATTCGCTGACTCGCTTTCTCGCTCTATCGCTGATTCGCTCATTCGCCTCAATATCTTCTCCGGCGTGATCGGCAGTTCGTAGAACCGCTCGCCGATGGCGTCGTAGATCGCGTTGGCGTAGGCCGCCGCCACCGGGTTAGTGGCCGCCTCGCCGATGCCCTTGGCCCCGAAGGGTCCGGTCGGCTCGTAGGTCTCGGCGAAGTGTACGTCCAGATCCTCCAGATGCGGCGCCTCGCCGATGGAGGGCGTCTTGGCGTCGATCCAGTAGCCGCCGGAGACGAGCCGCCCGTCGGCGTCCCACTCGGCGTCCTCGTAGAGCGCGAAGCCGGCGCCCATCGAAAGGCCGCCCTCCAACTGCCCGGCGGCCAGCTTGGGATTAATCACAGTGCCGCAGTCGCTGCCCATCACGGCCCGCTTCGTCTCCACCTGACCGGTCCAGGTGTCCACCTCCACGTCGACGAAGACGGTCACGTAGGCCGGCGGGCAGTTCGTGGCGCGGTAACTCTCCACCGCCGCCAGCGTCTTGCGGCTCTCGGACCAGCAGCGGGTGGCGAGTTCGGCCAGCGTCATCGTCCGGTCGGGGATCGCCGGGGCGTGGATGATGGTTTGCCCCTGCTCCTCGTCCAGGGTCAGCGTCAGCGCGCCGGGCATGATCTCCAAAAACATCGCCGCCGTCTCGATGATCTCCTCCCGCACCGACTCGGCGGCCTTGACCGCCGCGCCGCCCCCGGCGTAGACGCCGCGCGTGGCGTGGGTGCAGACGTCGTAGACCGTCGAGCGGGTCTCGGCCGGCGCCAGATCGACCTTGTCCAGCGGCACACAGAGCGCCTCGGCCACCAGTTTCGCCACCGCCTCGTGCGTCCCGCCGCCGTGGTCCATCAGCGCGGTGATGACGTCGACCGAACCGTCAGTGTTGATCTTGACCATCGCGCCAGAGAAATCGATCACGTCGCCGGGCTGCGGCGCGCCGGCGCTGGAGGTATGGAACCCTCGCGCCACGCCGATGCCGCGTTTATATCGCCCGTCGGGCGACCACGAGGGATCGCCCCTACTTTTGTGCCAACCGATGGCCTCGGCGCCACGCCGCAGCAACTCCGGCACGCCGTCGCTCTGCACGATGGAGCGCACCAGCGGCCCCTGGCCCCAGAAGGTATCGCCCAGGCCGATGTAGTTCTGCAGCCGCAGGTCGATGGGGTCCATCCCCACCTTCTCGGCCAGTTCATCGATCAGCACCTCCGTGGGAAAGGTGACCTGCGGGTTGCCGAAGCCGCGCATCGCGCAGGAGGGCGCCTTGTTAGTGTAGACCGCGGTGCCCTGGTAGCGGATGGCGGGGATCTTGTAGAGCGAGACCAGCCAGCCGGCGCAGACGCCGAGGAATGAATAGGCCTGGATGTTGTGGGCGCCGATGTCGGCGATCAAACTCATCTTGGCGCCGAGCAGCGTGCCGTCCTCCTTGGCCGCCAGCTTCAGGTCGATCTGCGTGCCGTAGCGGGTGTGGTCGTGGGCATCCTCCTCGCGCGTCATCGTCAACTTGACCGGACGCCCGGCCTTGAGCGCCAGCGCTGCCGCAATAGGAATGGGCGGGTTCATCTGAATGCTGGAGCCGAAGGTGCCGCCGATGGGCACGCGCTTGACGTTGATCTTGCTGAGCGGGATGTCGAAGATCTGGCCCAGCACGATGCGCACGTTGTGGATCGACTGCGTGGTGCACCAGAGCGTCAGGCCGCCGTCGGGCTCCGGGCGGCAGAGGGCGGTCTTGGGCTCCATCTGCGCGTGGTAGATCTTGGGCGTCTTGAAGGTGCCCTCGACGATCAGATCGGCCTCGGCGAAGGCCGCGTCCACGTCGCCCTCCTCGATGTCGCGCCGGCAGGCGACGTTGTTCTCAATATCGACCACTCTATCCCCCCAGGGCACTATTTCATAAATCGGCTCGGCGCCTGGCTCCATCGCCTCGATAGGATCAGTGAGCACGGGCAGCGGCTCGTACTCGACCTCGATGGCGCGGAGGGCCCGCTCGGCCAGCTCCTCGGTCTCGGCCGCCACCGCCGCCACCGCCTCGCCGCGATAGCGCACCTTGTCCGCCAGCACGTAGAAGTCCTTGTGCAGCACGTCCGGCGTGGTGATGATGCGCTCGTTGTAGCGCACGGCGGGGAGCTCCTCAAAAGTGACGACCACAGCCCCCATCTCACGCGCTGGCCGAGTATCAGCGTACTTGACCAATGCGTGGGCGTAGGGGCTGACCAGCACCCGTCCGTGCAGCATGCGAGGCAAGGTCACATCGACCGAGTAGACCTCCCCTCCGGTCACCCGCGCGACGGCATTCTTGCGGCGGGAGTCGCTTCCCAGTGTGTGAAAATCATGTTGCTCCATAAACTCCTCCTGAATGTCGGCAGATCGGTAGATTGGGAAATTGGTAGACCGGGAAACTGGTAAATTAGGCTCCAGCACCTCACCAGTTTACCAATTTACCAGTTTACCAATTTACCAGTTTAC
>CAZANJ010000095.1:0-3846 GCA_964486415.1 uncultured Anaerolineales bacterium | reverse complement strand
ACCAGTTTACCAATTTACCAGTTTACCAATTTACCAGTTTACTAGTCTACCAACCTACCAACCTACCAACCTACCACTCTCCCAAAACCAGCGCCAACAGGGCCATGCGCACCGGGACGCCGTTGCGGGCCTGGCGGAAGTAGGCCGCGCCGGGCAGGTCATCCACGTCGGGCGTGATCTCGTTGATGCGCGGCAGCGGGTGCATAATCGTCACCTCGGGGTTGACCCGCTCGACCAGGTCCCGCGTCAAAACGTAACTTCCTTTCAAACGTTCATACTCGGCGGGATCGTCGAAGCGCTCCTTCTGGATGCGCGTCATGTAGAGCACGTCGGCCTCCGCCAGCGCCGCCTCAAGGTCGGGCGTCTCCTCAACCGCGACGCCTTCTCCGCGCAGCCGCGCGGTGATCTCGGCCGGCATCTTGAGCTTTTCCGGCGCGACGAAGATCAGCTTGCAGTCGAAGTGCTTGTAGAGCTCCACGCCGGCGTGGACCGTGCGCCCGTACTTCAGGTCACCGCAGAGAACGACGGTGTTGCCGTCCACCTGGCCCCGCTCGGTGTGGACCGTGAACAGATCGAGCAGCGCCTGCGTGGGGTGCTGACCCGCGCCATCGCCGCCGTTGAGCACCGGTACGCTGGCGACGACGGCCGCTTGCCTGGCCGATCCGATCTCCGGGTGGCGCATCACGATCACGTCCACGTACTGGTTCACGGTGCGAATGGTGTCGTTCAGCGACTCGCCCTTGGCGACCGACGAGGTCCCGGCCTGCGCGAAGCCGACCACGTCGCCGCTCAGGCGGTGCATGGCCGTCTCGAAGGAGAGCCGCGTGCGCGTGCTGGGCTCGAAGAAGAGCGATCCCAGCACGTAGCCATCGAGCAGGTCCAGCGAGCGCTTCGCCCTCAACTGCTCGCTTATCTCGCCCGCCACGTCCAGGATATGCTCCAACTCCTTGCGGGTGAATTGGGCGCCGCTCAAGATGTCCATACCTTTGAAATCTAGCATTGAGTTACCTCCGTTCTCTCACAAAGTCTCGTCGCTTTTAGCACCCAGCGAAATCGAGATTCGCTGCCCCGCTCGCCGACAATGTTCCACATACCGCTCCATCCGCTCCTCACTGAAGCGGGACAAAGGCCCGGCGACGCCGATAGCCGCTATCACCGTTCCCTTCCAATCTCGAACCGCTGTAGCGACACCCCAGGCACCCACATCAGTCTCCTCGCGGCTCACCGCGTAGCCTCGCGCCCGGATGCGGGCCAACTCCGCCATCAACTCATCGGGCTCCGTGATCGTGTTCGCGTAATACTCAGGCAGGCCATTTTCCTGAATGATAGCCTCTATCTCCTCCTGGGGCAAGTGGGCCATGAGGACCTTGGAAGAGGCTCCGGCGTGCGGTGGACGACGCGCTCCCACCTCCAGGGTCAAGCGCACGGGCTGGCTGGTCTCGACCTTTTCCAGGCAGATGACCTCCCGCTGCTGATAGACGGTCAAGATAGCCGTCTCCCCGGTCTCGACGACGAGATCGCGCATGATGGGTTTGGAGATGTGACGCAGATCGGTGGATTCGGCGGACAGGTTGCCCCAGACGAAAAGGCGATAGCCCAGATACCAGCGCTTGTCGGCGCCCCGCCGCAGGAGACCGTGCTGCTCCAGACTGACGAGGAAACGATGGAGCGTGCTCTTCGGCAGGCCCAGATGCGCGCTGATCTCGGTCAAAGACCAGGCCGGTCGCTCCGGGGAAAAGCAGTCTATGATCTTCACCAGGCGATCAACTGTTTGAACCGATGTGGTGACGCTCATAATGGAATGAGTGGGCGATCAGTCCGATGGAGAATCGAAATATCGAGGTGTTCCAATTAACGGAACTGGATTTCACTGATCGACATTATACTATGTGCGGTTGGCAGTGTCAAGGATTAAAACACAGGGGAAGTAGGGCGGGTTTCCATACCCGCCGATTTTTGAATCGCTTCGAAAACCCCACAGTAGCGCAAAAGTCACCCCGTTGTATATCGCTCTTGGCGGACGTGCCGTCCGGTGCGAGCAGAACGGGGTTACTTTTGCTCCAGTGCATTAAAACACAAGCAAGCGGCTCTTTGGGATTTCGAGTGGTGCTCAAAGCGGGTGTGTCACCCGCGTCCCATATCTGGGAATGAGAGTAAACTCGACCCAGACACGGGGGTGGCACACCCCCTCTGAGCTATGTAACCACGCGAACTCCTAGAGACTCAACACAAGCAAGCTTGACACATCCCGCAACTTCACCTATACTTATGCCCAGACAAAGTGAGTTCTGTTTCGGATGTTATGAGAGTCGCCGCCCAGGCTTGCAAAGTCTGGGCAGTTTTGCGTGTTAGAGACGAAAATCGATTAGAAAGGGAGTTTACTATGACAGAGCAGAATTTAGAAGTTTCAGATGGTTTGATCGTTGGATTGGACTACACCCTGCGCCTGGATGACGGCGAAGTCATCGATACCTCGGAGGGACGAGGGCCGCTGGAGTTCACGCAGGGGCAGAATCAAATCGTCCCCGGCCTGGAGCAGGCGCTCTATGGGATGAAGGTCGGCGAAGAGAATGCCGTGGTCGTGAAGCCCGGTGAGGGATACGGTGAGCGCGACCCGGAGGCCATGCAAGTAGTCCCCAAGGACGCTTTCCCCGAAGACGCCGAACTCGAACCCGGAATGGGAGTTCAAGTAAGCGATGGGATGGGACGAACGACGGTGGTCTTTATCGCCGACATCCTACCGGAAGGCGTGAAGTTGGATTTCAACCACCCGCTGGCCGGTGAGACGCTTCACTTCCAGGTGAAAGTGGCCAGTATCCGGCAACCTGCCGCCACCGATTGACCCCGATTGTGGCCCCTGCGGCGGATGCGGGGCTCCTTCCCAGGGTTGTTGCTGATAGGTCAGCCGTGGCATAGAAACGAAAGAAGCCCCTCAGTTCTCCTTTTGGAATAGAACTGAGGGGCTTTTGGTCGTCTTGGGCTCACTCTCTAATTTCCGGCGCGTTGAAGAGCGCCTCCGCCTCCGGATGGCAATGACCGCAGCCGACGTAGGGATCCTCCACCTCGACCTGGTACTCGGTGCAGACCGCGTAGACCTCGACGCGGCGCACCAGCCCAAACCAGCGCCGAACCACCTCCGCCTCCAGCACCATATGCGGGCAGGAATTGGCCCGCAGAATATCCGGCACCGGACAACGAGCGCATAGCTCCGGCTCCCACCGCTCCGAGCGTGGGTTGCGTCCGATGAGGCGACATTCCTGCTTGGAGCGCCCGCGATAGAAATCCTCGTAATAGTAGGGACATTCGGCACCGGCTGGTGTACGCATCTTCGTGATCTTACCTCCGATTATCGCTGATAGGCGGCGACCAGGAGGAGGCCAGCTTCCTCCGCCTCCTCGCGGGCCTGGGGATGGATGTTATATCCGAAGAGAACCGGCAGCCTCTCCTCTGGAAGAGCAGGTCCCACCTTTTCCACGCGGCGCAGGAAGCGCCCCACGTCATCGCTGTAGATGCGGCTCTTCACCTCTCCCACGATAATCGTCTCCTTGCCATCGCGAAGTCCCACGCCATAGAGATCAAATTCCTCTTCCTCGCCCTCCGGTCCCAGGATACGGGGGTTCAGTTCCTCACCCAAGGGGCCGAGCACCTTCACGTCCAGGTGGCGTTCCAGATAGCCCGGCAGGACGATGCGAGCGATGCCCTCCAGTCCGAAGCCGACGTTCTCAGAGAGGGCACCCACTTGTCGGCGCAGCGCGTCCATCCCTTCGGTCAACTTGCGCATCCCCTTTTCGGTGCGGCGTTGAGCTATGACGAGGGCCGCCACTTGTTCCTCGGTGCGCTGTTGAG
>CAZANJ010000094.1:0-9141 GCA_964486415.1 uncultured Anaerolineales bacterium | reverse complement strand
ACCTCCACGGGCTCCAGCCCAACACAGCCCTAATTGAGCTACAACGTGTCTGGGAGGATATCGAGAAAGCCTGGATCTGGGCTGCCACTCAGTGCAATGTTCCAAAGCTAGATCGCGCCATCGATGGCCTGGCACGCTTTTTGATTCTCAAAGGACTGTTCCAGAAAGGGGAGAAATTATTCGGCATCGCGGGGGACTATCTACAGGAGAACTGCAGGGCCTCGGAATCTCTCGACAGTTTTAAGACCCTGAGCCGACTGAGGCTTGAAAGAGCTCGTTACCTGAACGAACTGGGCCACTATGCTCAGGCTGATGGGATAGCCCAGACCATGATAGAGCTGGCCCATTCCCATCAATGGACAGCGTTGGAAGCAGCCGCACATCGCGAGGGGCAATTACCTCAAGCAATCCAATTCTACAAAAAGGCCCTGAGCCTACATCGTTCGCTAGGACAACCCAGCCTGGCTATGGAGCCGCTCGTCGGTCTGGTCGGCGCATTCCTGGCCGCGGACGACCTCGCCTCAGCCCTAAACTGCGTAGAGGAGATACTGCCCCAACTCAAAGCTAAAGCTCCAATCGGGACTCACTGACCGCTACGGATTTACCTGACCTGTCACGAGGTACTGCACGCGCTCCAGGATCCACGCGCCCGGCAACTCCTCGATAAAGCGCGAGATGTCTTCGAGGAGCTTGGTCCAGGCTCAAAACCAGTTTGAACACTCTGTAATTACTGCTAGCCCGCTCCAGCCGGGCTTTCGGGCAACCACAAGGGATTCAGAAAGAAATAATTTACCATTCTGCTCGCTCTGGATCTGGCGATCCAGCGGGAGCGGCGCAGGTAGACTATTTATTTCCATGTCCCCAAGGGTTGCCCCTACGAGATTATACGGCCATTTCTTTTATAAAAATTGCAAATCTTACTGATCGAACCTTACTACGGCGGGAGCCATCGCGCTTGGGCCGAAGGATATGCCCATCACAGCCGCCATCACGTCCACCTGCTGACAATGCCATCCCGCTTCTGGAAATGGCGCATGCAGGGCGGCGCGGCGACGCTGGCCGAGCAGTTGCATCAACGGGATACCCAGCCCGATCTGCTTCTGGTCACCGATATGCTCAACCTGCCCGCCTTCCTGGGCCTCACTCGCCATCGGCTGGTCGATGTGCCGGTGGCGCTCTACTTCCACGAGAACCAACTGACCTACCCCCTCCGCCCCGGCGAGAAACGGGATCTGACCTACGCCATGATCAACTGGCTCTCTACGCTGACCGCCGATGGCGTCTTCTTCAACTCGAACTACCATCTTGAGGAGTGGTTCGACGAGCTGCCCCGTCTGCTGAAGCACTTCCCCGATTACACTCACCTCCACCGCGTGCCGCAGACGCGGGCCAAATCCAGCGTGCTGCCGGTGGGATGTGACCTGGCCCGATTGGATCGAGCCCGCGCGGGAGAACAGAAAGTTGACCCGCCGCTGATTCTCTGGAACCAACGCTGGGAATATGACAAAGCGCCGCAGGTCTTCTTCCGAGCGCTGGATATGCTGGTCGCAAAGGGGATCGACTTTCGGGTAGCATTGGCGGGCACCAACGTGCGCCAGGAGCCGGAGGAGTTCGAGGCCGCGCGGGAGCGGTTGGGGGAGCGGGTGGTTCATTATGGCCGCGCCGACGATGCCGCGTACGGGCGTCTCCTGTGGCGAGCCGATGTGGTGGTGAGTACCGCCCTCCATGAGTTCTTCGGCATAGCTGTGGTGGAGGCCATCTACTGCGGCTGCTTCCCCGTTCTGCCCCATCGACTGGCCTACCCGGAGATAATTCCCACCGCACATCATGGCCATTGCCTCTACGAGGATTTCGACGGGCTGGTTAATCGGTTGCAGTGGGCGCTGACCCACCCCGGAGACGCGCGGGAGCGAGCCCAGAAGCTGCACCCGGCGGTGGCCCGTTTCGACTGGAGCCTCATTTCCCCGCGATATGATGCCGCGCTGGAGGCAATAGCAGATCAGGGTCTGGACAGCATCAGCGAAAGGAGAAAGGCCCATGAGTGATCAGAAGAAAATCCTCATTCTCACCTCCGATGCAGGCTTCGGACATCGGAGTGCGGCGCAAGCCATCGCTGCCGCCCTGGAGGAGACCTGCGGCGACCGCTGCGATGTCGAAATCATCAACCCATTGGAGGACAAGCGCACGCCCGCCATCTTGCGCAAGGGGCAATCGGATTATGACAGAATCGTGCGCGAGATGCCTGACCTGTACAAGCTCGGCTATCAGGCCAGCGATGCAGCGGCGCCGAGCACGCTAATTGAGAGCGCGCTGGTGGTGATGCTATTCGATGTCTTACGTGATCTCGTCCGGCGCCATCAGCCCGAAGCCATCATCACGACCTATCCGCTCTACCAGGCCCCGCTCGGCGCAGTCTACACCATCACCAGGCGCAGCATTCCACTCATCACTGTCGTCACCGATATGGCCACAGTCCACCGCCTGTGGTTCCATGACGCGGCCGATAGATGCCTCGTCTCCACGCCAGCGGTGAGCGATCAGGCATTGAAAGCCGGTCTGTCCCCTGCCAGAGTCCAAATAACCGGCATACCAGTCCACCCTAACATTGCAAGAGAAGAAAGGAGCAAAGATGAGATTCGCCACGAATTGGGGTGGCGGTCCAATGTGAAGACGGTACTGGCCGTGGGCAGCAAACGGGTCGAACATCTGGAGGATGTGCTGCGAGTGCTAAATCATTCGGGGATGGAATTACAATTGGCCCTCGTGGCCGGCGGGAACGATGAGCTGTACGAAGAACTGAATGCTATGGAGTGGCACACAACCGCGCATCTATACAACTTCGTGGAGAATATGCCCACCCTGATGCACGCGGCCGATTGCATCATCTGCAAGGCCGGGGGGCTGATCCTCACAGAGGCCCTGGCCTGCGGGCTACCTATGCTCCTAATCAATGTGATCGAGGGTCAGGAGACCGGCAACGCGAAGCACGTAATCGAAGGCAAAGCGGGCGATCTAGCCCAGGACCCCGTCACGGCGCTTGAGGTTATGTACCATTGGCTGGATCAAGATGGCACCCTGTTGGCTGAGCGGGCCCGCAATGCTCGACGCCTCGGTCATCCCCGTGCGGCCTATGACGTGGCCGAGAAGGCATGGGCGGCGGCCAAACGCGGGCCTTACATCAAAGAATCCGGACGCCTCGTGCGCCTGCGCCCCAAGCTAATCGATCTGCTCAACCGCCACAACGTGAAGACATAAAAGCACATTCGCCCGCAGGGTGAGGGATGACAGTTCCCTCTCCCCTGGGGGAGAGGGCCAGGGTGAGGGGGAAAATTCCGAGTGAGACAACATAAAAGGGAGGCCTGGGCCATCCTCTCGCCAGCCTCCCCATTAACTCCCTCAAAGAGGGGAACTTCTATGCAATTTTGTCTGTACCCCCAAGGGGATTCGAACCCCTGCCGCGGGCTTGAAAGGCCCGTGTCCTAGACCAGGCTAGACGATGGGGGCAGTACGGGTTTTATTTTACCACAAAGTCCCATTGCGTCAAGCCGAGAGAGGATCAGGCGAGCATCTTCCGCTCCTCATTCCACTCATGCGCCTCTGCCAAGTTCTCATACAAAGTACGGCTGAATCCCGTGATGGTGAGGAAGCGATCCAGGAGCTTGCGTTCCATTTCGGCGTCGTGGACGTGCAAGTATCCATCATATACCAGAGTCAAATCGAGATTCAGAGCTTTGTCCAATGCTTGCATGATGGAAGCGAAGAGGTCCGGCTGCTCCTCCAGTCGCTCCAGCGCAATCTCGGAGAACTCCTTACGCGCCATGCTCGCAAGTAAAATGATGTCACCGAAGTTCAGATCAAGTCCTACCAACTGCTCCCCAAACGACCGGCGTTCTTCAGCGTACTCCTCATCAAATGCACCGTTGAGTAAGCCTGCCAGCCATTCGTGAAGCATATCATGCAAGCGCCGAACAAAACGGGCGTTGGTCATCAGAGATTGCTTCCCCTTGGCCTGCGCCAATTGCTCGCCGAAGCCCTCGATCATCCCATCGATGTCAGCATCCAACCAATCGCGCAACTGAAAAATATGCGCTTGATCCATCCCATTCCACGCCATGCAATCTTTCACCTCGTCAAACAAGACCATACCCATAAGTTACCTCAAAGCTGCCTCACCTATTTGCAATAATCGGATATGCAAATCTTCCCGGAAATTACAGAAGCGGCTTTGTCGAGAAGCACAACTGCGCTTGAATTTGAGAGCTATCATTTTGACTTCCGGAAAAGAAGTGGAAGGGCGCATTTACAATTTGGGGGAGGACGGACTTCGGAAGTCTCGAATACTGCTCTGCTTATCAAATTACGCCAAGAAGAGCAATTTTGAAGCCCTGCGCACATCGTTCTCGTAGACTTCCGAAGTCTTGGTGCTCATGCTCCCCCAAGTTTTGCATACGCCCGAAGTGGAATATGTGTGGCATATGTACTCGCATCCATGTATGGACAAGGATACCATAAAACAGGAGGTTCGGGTGTTGCGAAGAGATTACGATTTAGTTACGAGGGTAATGGAGGTGACAAGATATACCCAGTGGTACTTTTCAAAATCAGGGTTACAGGCCGCCTCTGAGTTGATATGAGCAAGCGTGAAAATCAATCAGCGCTGTCTGTGTCGGGGGAAGTGGAGAACATATACCCCACACCGCGGACGTTGAGGATGTAGTGAGGCTGAGAGGGATCTGGCTCCAACTTTTTGCGCAGACGACGGATGTGAACGCGAATGATGGCACGAGCACCATGGGTATCCGTTTCATACCCACGGGCACGTCGCACCAACTCTTGCGGCTTCCAAACTTGATCCGGAGTTTCTATCAGGCAAGCCAATATCTTGAACTCGGTCGG
The DNA here is from genome assembly GCA_964486415.1 of uncultured Anaerolineales bacterium. Classification (GTDB taxonomy): domain Bacteria; phylum Chloroflexota; class Anaerolineae; order B4-G1; family B4-G1; genus CAZANJ01. The sequence goes on along the minus strand of CAZANJ010000094.1, from coordinate 4,245 downwards.
TGTCAAATCCAGCGATTCACCGCGCAGCATGGCGACATGCTTCTGCAGATCCACCACCACATCGCGCACTTTGAGGAAACGATCGGATTTCTGGGAAGTCATCTCAGACTCCTCCAATGTTTCCCCACCCTCCACAGCGTCCAATTCGTGCAGTGTCCGCCTCAACTGAGTGACCAGGTGTCGACGTTGTTGCTCCTGTTTGCGCTTCGCCAAACCTTTATGCACACTCTCCAAAATTTCCGGTATCGGACAGGGTTTGAGCAAGTAATCGTGAGCGCCCTTCCTAATGGCTTCAATCGCCGTTTCCATAGTGCCAAATGCGGTTAGCAGGACAATGACAGTGCCAGAGGATCGCTTTCTCACAGCTTCGGTAACCTCCAAGCCATCCATCCCCGGCATTTTAAGGTCGAGCACGATGAGATCAAAAGGTTCGCTTTTACTCAACAGGCTCAATGCCTCCTCACCGCTAGCAGCAGTGGCAACCTGGTAGCCCTCCAATCTCAAGACTTCCGCCAATGAGACGCGCGTCACCGCTTCGTCATCCACTACCATGATGTGCGCTTTTCCCTGTTCCATCATTCTCCCCCCACTGTCTTTATGAGCTTTCCGGATTTACAGGCAACCTTACCGTAAAAGTAGAACCTCGACCCTGGTGACTTGTTACCTCTATAGCACCGCCATGTCGCTCGACAATACCATAGCTGATCGCTAGCCCTAGCCCGGTGCCATCCGATTTAGTCGTGTAGAACGGTTCAAAAAGATTCCCCATCTGCTCCGAGGACATGCCCTCCCCGCTATCTCGGAACCTGATCAGGAGATCCTCTTCATCCTCCGAATTCAATGTCTCCAGCCAAAGGTCACCGCCCGAAGGCATGGCCTCAATGGCGTTGATAACTATATTCAAAAACACCTGGCTGATCTGATCGGCCACCACAGGCACAGGAGATAGATCATCGGCAAGTTCGGTATGAACACGAATGTTGCTGTGCTGAAGCCGCTTCTGGGTCAATTTCAGCACATTTCCCAAGATGTCATTGACACCCGTAGACTCCTCGCTGCCGCGCGAAGGGCGATAGAAATCCAGCATACGCTGCACGATCTCGATCAAGCGCTGCACTTCGCTCTGTGTCATCTTCAAGTATTGCAAGCGCTTATCGCTATCTAGTCCCTCATGAAGGCTCAAATGCAAGCTGTTATGAATCGCTTGCAGCGGGTTGTTGATCTCATGGGCCAAAGAGGCAGCAAGGCGCCCGATAGCGGCCATCTTCTCCGCCTGAATCAACTGGGCCTGGGAGCGCTCCAGTTCCTCCGTAAATTCGGACAACTCAGAATAAAGGTTCGCGTTATCCACCGCGCCGGCGACCGATGCCGCCATGGCTTGAAGCAGCTCCATATCCCGCTCGTTGAAGGCCCCGTCCAACTTGTTGACGACTTCTATGGCCCCGATAATGCGGTCGTGAATCCTCAAGGGCACACAAAGAATGGCCTCCGGCATGATCCCCGCCACCTCGCTGACCTCGGCGGAGAAATAGGGATCGCGCTCAACGTTGTTGACCAAGCGTGGGGCGCCCGATTCTATGACGTGTCCTACGATACCCTCGCCCGGCTGAATAGTCCGCCCCGTGATCCAACGTTGATCCGGGCTCAGCGTCTTGCGGAAGGTCAGTTCTTCAGTCTCCTCATCCAACAAGACCAACGAGCCCCCCTCAACCTGTAATATCTCGCGAATGCCCTGCATCGTCGCTTCCAGAACCTCATCCAGATCCAGGCTGGAGGTGACGACGCGGTTGATATCGATGAGAGCGGCCAGCTCCTTATTTCTTCGACGCAGCGCCCGCTCGCTACGTCGAATGCGCATCACGGCATCGATGCGAGCCAGCAACTCGCGTGGATCGAAGGGCTTGGTCAGGTAGTCATCCGCACCCATACCGAGGCCCAATGTCTTATCACTGACCGAATCGAGGGCTGTGGTGACGATGAAGGAGGTATTGCGGAGGCTGGGATTGGCCTTCACACGGGCGATCACCTCGTACCCATCCATCCTCGGCATCATTATGTCCAGCAGAACCAAATCCACCTCACGCCCCTCGGACTGCTTCCGATGCAAGACATCCAGGGCTTCCTCGCCAGAGCAAGCGGTCAAAACTTCGCAGCGCACCTGAGCCAACATAGCCTTTATGAACTCCAGCATCTCAGGATTATCTTCGACGATTAAAATACGAGGCGGCGCCGACTTTTCCATTTCACTCATCAATCAAATCCAAGACCTCAATATTCCACAACTCGCTTGCGGAGGTAGCGTTCATCGTCAAGCCTAACACGTTCGGGCGGGCCACGGCGATGCGCAAGCGCATAAATAGCGGAAGCGCCGGAATATCCTCCGAGAAGATTACCTGCGCTTGCTTGTGATATTCCTCATAATCTGATGAGCCCGGTAACTCCTGATGCGCCGACCGGCAAGCATTGTCATACTCAGGATTACTGTAGCCGCTGGGATTGTCGCCGTGCCATTGTCCATCATCCGGCGTCTCGGAAGATAGATAATGACCACAAGGCGGCAGAGCGTTGAACCACCAGGCCGTCTCGACCATATCAAACTGGCGCCCAAAGAAGGGACCTTCCGGCCCATCGGCGAAAAGCTCCCAGTCCGGTCGAGACTCCAGATCGACGCGAATACCACAATCGGCCAGTTGGGCCTTAACGATACGCGCCACCTGCTGCGAGATGGAGCTATCCTCGGAGGTCAACAATGTCACCTCGAAGGGCGTATCGGTGCGCACTCCTTCCACTTCCTGGGCTACACGCACGCCATTCTCACTCTCCAACCATCCCACTTCCTCCAACAGAGCCCGCCCGTCCGCGGGGTCATATTCCCAATCGGTCAAGGCATCCCCGGCGTAGAGAGGATGACCGGGCGGCAGGTAGCTATCGGTCACGACGCTGCGCCCATAGGTGACCTCGTCCACGATGGACTGACGGTCGACGCATTGGGCGATGGCTCGCCGCACGCGCACATCGCCGAAAAAGTCGGCCCGCTCATAATCGGAGACCGGCGCAATGCCAAAATCGATATGCTCCCAACCATTGCCGGGCGAGGAGACAACATTCAACAAGCCGCTATCCTCCGCTTGGCCCAGCATAGGCATTAGATTACCAAAATCTGCATCTTGCACACCGACATCACACTCTCCTGCCAGGAGCTTGGCCGTCATCTCCGAGGCATCGCTGGTGAACTTGAAAACTACACGGTCCAGGTAAGGCAGTCCCTCGGAAGCGCGGAAGTAATTGGGATTGCGCGAAAGCACGATCCGCTCTCCCTGTACCCACTCCGCGATGACGAACGGCCCCCATCCCATGGGAAAGCGGCGCGTCTCATCCGCCCGCAACAAGGCCGCCGGGGACTGATCCTCCAGTTGATGGCGCGGGAGAGGGGGGAAGAAATTCGCCATGTAGGTCTCGTCGATGAACCCCGGCAGGCCGACCCACTTCACCCGATAGTCGTCAAGCGCACGATAGCTGGAGGTTCGCTGCACGAGATAAGAACTACCTGGCGTGACCGGATCGGAGGCGACCTCGAAGGCAAATATGGAATCAGTCGCCGTGAGCGGCTCACCGTCGGACCAAGTCACGTCCTCGCGCAGCGTGAAGGTAGTTTCCAGAAGTTCCATCTTCACCAGCTCGGTTTCGGGCGTGAACTCTATGGCACACTCGTCGAAGTGGCAGCCGAGGGGACGGAGCAGAACTCCCTCCGCCAGGTTCACGACCTCACCGCTCACATCGACGATGGGATCTCCCTCACGCACACGCACTGCGCGTGTAACGGCGTCGCCATCGACGATGCTGGGCAGTTTCTTCAGGATCACGGGTTGGTAGGCATAATTCCGGTGATCGATGGGGCCATCATAAAGGGCCTGCATGACGTGCTTCGTGGCGTCTATGTGTGAGTCGCCGTAGAGGTAGAGCGTGTCCGGTTCGCCGATGAGACAAATGTCGAGCACTTTGGGCTCCGGCGGAGGCGCCGTGGGCGAAGGCACAGGCGTCTGCGTGATTACAACGGTCTCTGGCGCCCTCGTCACGACGACAGTCACGACTTGAGGGTTACACGCAGTTATAAGCAAAGCTATTATAGATAAAACGATTCCAATACCTTGACGGTATATCATTCCTTCCTCCAATGCTTGAGTATAACATCACACGGGTCGGAACACAAGCGCCCTTACTTCCCTCTCCCCGTGGGGGAGAGGG
>CAZANJ010000093.1:6372-9196 GCA_964486415.1 uncultured Anaerolineales bacterium | reverse complement strand
TCGTTCAAAAATCGGGGGTTGCAAACCCCCTCTGAGCAGGGTCTGAGCAGTTACGCTCAGAGAGGGTGTGCCATCCCCGTGTCTGGGTCGAGTTTACTCTCATTCCCAGATATGGGACGCGGGTGACACACCCGCTTTGAGCACCACGCGAAATCCCAAAGAGCCAGGCAATTGTAGAGCACCAGCGTGAGGCGGTAGAAATGATAATCGGGCATGGTAGCTCCCCCACCGATCTCCCCACCACGCGCCCGTAACAGAGCGGATCGTCCCAGATGAAGCCGAAGTCGAGAGCGTGAGCGTAGAGCACCGTCGTGATCAGCAGGAGAACGGCGAATGACAAATGACAAATTGAAAATGACAAATGACGCATGACGAACGATGTTTTTGCATTGGGGGCCTTATGGTTTTCGGATGGTCAGGGTGGTTGGCAGGAGGGCGAATGTCTGCCCGTCTTCCAGGGGCACGCGCTTCATGGTGTCTCGGTCGTATAGGCCCACTTCGATGCGGGCGGGACCAGCGCGGGCCTCACCGAGGGTCATCTTGTGGACGTCGATGATGATCTCGCCAGGGAGCCAGCCGGTGGTGGGGCGAGAGCCCTGGGCCGGCGGGCCGTCGTGCTGGCCCACCAGGTCGCCGTCCTGCAGCAGATGGGTGAAGACGGTGTAATCGACCTCGGAGGCTTCCTCCAATGCCTGCCAGTAGAGAGTGATGGGGATCGGCTCGTCGGCGGCGAAGGTCTCGGCGGGCAGTTCGTAGCCGATGAGGCGGGCCACCTGGCCGAAGCACACGTCCAGCGGGTGGGCCTTAAGCGAAGCGGCGGGCGGAAGCTCGAAGATGTGCTCATCGACGTCAATCTCAACTTTTCCTATCACCACGGACTGCTCGCCCAGCGAGAGCGTCACGTCCGCCGGGCCATCGGCGGCGGTGGGCGGAGCTTTCAAGCGGCGATGCTCGACAACGCTTTCCCCCACCCGCCAGCGGTCGGTCGGGTAGCGCTCCAGCGCGGGCGCGGAGGCGACGGCGTCCAGCTCCTCAGTGCCCTGAACCAGCGCCAGCCGTGGGCGCAGGTCCGGGATCGATCCGTCCGCTTCAGGTGCGGTCGCCCGCCAATGGAGCCTGACGAAGAGGGATTGTCCAGGGCCGAGCGCGGCGCGGTCCAGATCGGCGCCCAGAAGTCGCAGGCCATCGGCCAGATCGAGCGGCCGCGGCAGTGGAGAAGGCCAGTTCGCCGCGCCGTAGGGAGTGGCTTGAAGGCTGATGCCCAAGGGGCTGGTCAGGCGGACGGTGGCGAGCTCCAATTGCTGGGCCTGGGGAGCGCCCTGAGCGTCCAGCAGGTTCAGGGGACGCGGCCCGTTCTCCAACCGCTCGTAGAGGCCCAGGGCAAGCGTGTAGGTCAAGGGCGGCGTGCCCGGCGGGATGGGCAGAATGTGGTAGGTCGTCGTCCGCTGATCGGCGGGCCATTGGTCAGTGGGCCGCGATTGCCGGTTGAGCAGCATTTCGTCACGAGTGGCCAAAGGCCAGCCGTCGATGTCCCGCAGGCGGATCGTCAGATGACAGCGCATAGCAGTGAGTTCCTCAAGGCGCCAACGCAGGGCCAATGTCAGGGCCGTGTCGGCCGGCGCGGCGGATTCCACCCAGCCACCGGTCAGCGTCAAGGGGCCGAAGCGGGTGGGCCGATCCGGCCCGTGAACGGGGACCAGCGTGGGCGGCTCGACCGGCTGCTCTAGTTCATAACCCCGCACCTGGATGTCGTCGAAGCTGCGGCGGCTTTGCAGCGATCCAGCCTTCTCCAGCGCGAAGGGAATCAGATCGCGCGGGTCTCTGTTGATGCCGCGCGGGTAGCTCATCAGGAAGACACGCCGGGGCTGAAGCGTCCAGCGGTGCAGGTTGGCCCACATCGCTTCCTCGTCAGGCATGCCGGGCATTTCAACGGGCGCCTCGCCCTGGTAGAGAATGGGGAGCGTCCAGTCGCCATCGGGGACCAGGATCAGATCGTCGTGGCTGACCGCGTCCTCCAGATGACGGGCCACGACGCGCATATCATCCTTGGCGAAGCTGGGAGCGAAGAAGTAGGTGTGCAGGCCGAGGAGAGAGAGGGCGAGGAGGGCTGCAAATAGCAGATTGCGGATTGCAGATTGGTTCAATCTTTGAGATTGAACCAATCTAGCGGTCAGGAGGGTCAAGCCGGGGGTGAAGAGTATGAGGTAGCGGGGATGGGAGAAGGGACGCACGATCCAGATGAGAAGTGCGGCGCTCAGCGGGATCAGCCAGTGGGCGATCAGAGGTGCAATGCACTTCAAAAAATGCGTTGCACTTTTTAGTTTCAGAATGATCAGCAAAAGCAAGAGCACAGCAATGGTTATGACCAGCAGCCGCATAGCGGGGCGCTCCCATGCCCCGGCCATACCGGTCAGGTGGAAGGCCCAGACTTGCTTGAGCAGTTGATCTAGGGGAAAGGGCTCCGCAAGGCTCATGCCGACTTCCACTCGTGATTGAAGGGGCGGACCAATGAGAAGCACTGCGATCAGCCAGGGCGCACAGGCGAGCCCCACCCCGGCCTGCGCGATCAGCCAGCGGCGCAGCTCGGCCCAGCGGTGTGCCCTCCAGAAAGTGAGCAATGCCCAGAGGTTCACGTAGGCCACGAGGAAGATGAGGGTGTAGTGCAGATGGAGGCCGAGTATTTCCACAAGCACCAAAAGCAACCACTCGCTCACTCGCTGATTCGCTGACTCGCTGACTCGCTGACTCGCTAAATCCAAGAGGGCGAGGTAAATGAGCGGGAGCAGGGCGTAGACGCGGATCTCCTGGGCGTAGATGACGGCCA
>CAZANJ010000093.1:2276-6272 GCA_964486415.1 uncultured Anaerolineales bacterium | reverse complement strand
TCGATCCAGATGGATTGGGCATCCAGGCGATAGACGCGCAGAGCGAAGGCGATGAATAGGAGAATGATGAATAAAGATTGGTTCAATCTTAGAGATTGAACCAATCTGGGAAATTTAGAGCGGTTCATTGGCCCTCTATGGTGATGGGGGGTAGCACGAGCTGGCGGTCGGGCAGTTCTGCGCCGCTCTGATCCGTCACCGGCAGGCGCTCCAGCGTGTCCGAGTCGTACATACCCACTGCTATCTCGTAGGCTCCCGACCCCACTTCGGCGATGTCCAGGGTGATGGTGTCGGTGACGAACTCGCCTTCGTCCCACCAGATAGTGGGGTAGGACCAATCGCGCGGGATGGCGTCGTGCTGGGCCACTAGCGAGTCGCCATCTACGGGCGAGAGATGGACGAAGGTCTTATAGTTTCTTTCTATGCGACGCAGCGCTTGCCAGTATAAGACGATCTTCAGCTTCTCTCCCACCGGCTCTACATCATAGCCGATGAGGCGAATTCGCTCGCCGAAAACAGCGTCTGTTTCGGTCGATACGGAGGGATGCGCATACTGGCGAGATAGAGCCTGCACTTCCAACGAGCCAAGATTTACAGGTGCGCCTACCGCCTGGGCGGTCTCTGGATCGATGAGCTCCAGGACGACGCGGTAGCGCCCCACCGGCAAAAATGGATCGATCTGACCGGCGAAGTGGGTGACGAAAAGCTCCCCTTCCGACCAGGAGGAAGTCGGCCAGCCCGGTGCGAGCGCAGCGTCATCATATGCAGCTACCACCTTGCCCGCGCTGTCACGCAACGTCACCCGGTAGCCATAATCGCGAGCAAGATTCCTCAACGTCGCCCAATGCAGATCGAGCCGCAGCCAGGCGGCCTGCGAGACAAAATCGGGCGGAGATTCGCCGGTCTCGACCAAGCCCAATTCCTCAATGAGACAGGATGAGATGGAATAATCCTCGCCCGATGTCAGGGAAGTCTGATATACGACGACCATACTGTCCTCGTAAGCGGGATCTACGCCGATGAAGGACTGCCAGGCATCCAGCATTTCGGGGGAGACGTCGTCGCGACGGAAGATGATGTAGCGGATCCCGGTCTCGGCGAGGACGTCCAGGCTACGTGAAACGTCCAGGAAAGGGAATGAGAAAGAGCCCTCATAGCCAGAGGCACTATATAGATGGAGCCTTGAGAGTAGCTCGTTTTCGCCAATGAAATCGTAGGCGTGAGGTGGCGTGCGCGAGATGTGGCCTCCTACCAACGGTCTCTCGTGGATGGTCTGGTAGAACATGTTGACCTTGGAAGCTTGTCGCCCTATCGGTATCTCCACGACGGCAAAGTCACCCTCCTCCTGTGCTAATTCAGTGTAAACGGGAGAAACCTCAACACAGGTACGCGGGAAGGGGATGGGGCAATACTCGAAGGCGATCAAGAGCGTGATCCCCGCCACAATTGCCCAGCGTCGCTTCCCTGGCCCGCGTTGGCGGACTTTTTTCAGGAGAGCAGCACATCCCCATGCGATCACCAGTGACCAACAAAGCGTTAGAAGAATGTTCAATCGCCCTGCATAGCGGAGGAGGCGAATCACGGGAATGCCCCAGGGCAAATCGAATGAGAAAAGGCGCTGACCGAGCAGGCGGGGGAAAGGGCCCAGGGCGAGAACAAACGTCACGAGGCTCATTACCCACCAGAACCGTGCCCGCCGTCCACCGCGCAGGATCCCGATGATCCCCAGCGCCAGCACCGAGTAGCCGATGAAAGCGGGTCTCTGCCAAAGCCCCGGATAGAAGCGCTCGTAGAGTTTGCTCACGAGGGAGCCGAGCAAGGGGTGATAGTTACTGGGTGTGAAAAATGCTAATAGATCGGTGCCCGCATACTGTTTCTGGTGAGCGGCGACGTAGCCCGGCGCACCGCCGAGTCCATCGATGAACTGTTCGCGCAACAGAGGCCACATGAAGGGGAGGATCAGAACGACAAATACCACCGAGGCGATAAACAGAATGCGCCAGGTCTTCCAATCCTTCCATCGTCGCTCTACAGCTAACAGATATAAAGCGCGACACATCCCCAAGGAGAACGCCATTGTCAAGAGATGCCAACCCGAGAGCGCGGAGAGCCACAGCCAAAGAGCTGCGAATATCCCCGCTCGCATTTTCCTCTGGGTGATCGCTCTTTCCAGCGAAAGCATAAAGAGTGGAATCCACTGGATTGTGCTCAGTCCAGGGTGAGCGCTCTCGGCGACGTGGAACGGGCTGAAGCCAAATATGAATCCGGCGACGAAGGCAGAGGAATGTGATTTCGTTAAGTGGCGAGCCAGGAGGTAGAGCGTGAAAGCGGAGAGCGGATATGTCATCAAGATCGTCAGATTATGGGCCGGTAGGTTGCCCATCATAGGACGCAGTATCAACCACAGCGCAGTGTTGGCATGGCTGAAGCTGTGATAAATCAAGCTTGCTCCATGCGGGTAGAATAGATAATCGGTGTAGTATAAAGAAGCCGAGCCATCTCCCTCTAAGACCTTATGGGTCCACCAATTGACCCAGGGATTTAACCATGCGTCAACGTCGTCGCCGGGCAAGCAATGCTCCATCTTGAGAGGAAGCGGCATAGTGAAAACAATGGCGATCAAAAAGTAAATAGCGAGGACGAGATAATCGACCCGAAGCTTTTCTCCCTGGGACATCTTCGACATACCTCTTACCGACCTTTCACCGGGATGGTGACCACTGTCACAGCGTCCTCTCCCTCCGGCGTGCTCAGCCGGCCGGTCTCCAGCGTGTACATCCCTGCTTGCAAGACATACTCGCCAGGCTGCGCTATCTCCGGGACCGTCAGCACCCGCCGATCCAGCACGATCTCGCCGGGCAGCCAGCCGGTGGTGGGGCGATTCCAGTTTGCCGGTTCGCTGTCCGACTGGGCCGCCAGTGTGCCATCTGTGCCCAATAGATGGAGGAAGACGCGATAGCTAGTCTCCATCTCCGCCTCCGCCCGCCAGACGAGGGTCACGGTGATAGTGGTAGATTCGTAAACTGGTAAATTGGTAGGTTCGTAGCTGGCCCCCAAGAGTGTAGCCACGTCGCCCAGACGAGTTCCAACCTCCACGTCCAGCGCCGGCGCCTCCCAGTGGCGCTCGGGCGCGTCCACCTGGAGTGCGCCCAGCGTTACCGCCTGGCCCACGGGCTGGCAATTCGCTCCATTCTTCTGGCAGACCTGAAGCGTCCAGCGGTGCTCGCCGTTCTGCAAGCGGGCCGGCAGCCGCAGATGATGCTGCCCGCGCCAGATTTCGCCCGCCCGCCAGCGGTTGGTGGGGAAATCATCGCGCACCGGCGGCCGGTCGAAGCTCGCAGCCTCCTCGCCTTCCGCGTCCAGCAGGCGCAGCCGGGCCATCAAATCCTCCTCCGGCGCTTCGCGGGCCTGCCAGAGGAGGGTCAGGGAGAAGGGATCGCCGGGCGCTGCCTCCTCTCGGTCGAGGCTATAGCCGATCAGATGCAGAGGGCCGAAAGGAACCTCGACTTCGTGTTGCGCCGATAGTTTCTCCGGCGCCGGGGGATTCTGTGGGCGGGTTACCTCGACCTGTCCCAGCGGGAGCGCCAGCCCCAACGATTGCCCGGCGGCGTCGCGGGCGGCGAGAGGAGCCAACGTATCCCGGTCGAAGGCCACCACCTCGACAGTGTAAGTGCCCGGCGGGGTCGCGGGAAGGAGTGGAACGGAGAGGCCCACGTCGGCGTACTGGTCAGGCGGCCACTTCCCCGTCGACGGCGGCGGGCGATGCCAGCGGGCGGGGTGAACGTTCGATCCTTCCCAGCGGTGCCCTTGCGCGTCCAAGACGTGAACAGCGATACCGTAATCGGGGCCGCCGGGCTGGAGCGCTCGCCAATAGGTGCCCACGTCGAACCGCGCGCCGCTTGTGACGCTTTCCGGCAGGTCATCGTGCCCCAGAAGCACGAACTCGTCGCCAAAGGTGATCTGGGCAGGTGCGTCTACCTGGCGCAGGCGTCCCTC
>CAZANJ010000093.1:0-2176 GCA_964486415.1 uncultured Anaerolineales bacterium | reverse complement strand
GCCAGTCCAATCGCCGCCGGAGTCAGGAATCGCCAAGGAAACTGGAGATAATGCAAGAGGGGAATGCGGCGCCAGATGGGCCAGGCATAGGGCGTGGTCAGCCAGACATAGCCCAGCGTGACCAACCCTACTCCCGCTAACCAGAAACGCTGCTCCCTCTCGGCCCGCCACCAGGCCAGCGGTGAAAGCAGGATCAACACGCCCGGCAGTAGACCGATGCCCTTGGGAAGCCACGGGTTGAGCAACGAGGGGTCGGCTACGCGGGGCGGTTCCAACAGGTAATCGGGCGCGACGAAGCTGGCGGTGTATGAATAAACCAGAGCACGGTCGAACTGGATGTAGTTTTTTTCCAGCGTAGAAGGAAGCCAGAAGAAAGCCGCCATACCGATGCCCAGAGCCAGAGCAAGCACGCCACGTCCCAATAGGCGCCAACTGCGGTGGGCCAGGGCGAGCGCCACCACAGCGACGATGAGCAGCGGCAGGAAGAGATAAGTGGAGGCGTCGTGGGTCAGGAGCATCACGGTCAAGCCACCACTGGCCGCCACGAGCCCGCGCCGCTGACTGTACTTCTGCCAGCGATAAAATCCCCAGAGGATCAATCCGGGAAAGGCCCAGGCCAGCGCCTCCGACATACTAGCTCGGTGGAAGTTGACGTAGGAGTGGAAAGGAAACGTGAGCATGACGACGGCGGCGACCAGACCGGCCCCATCGCCCCAGAACTCTCGTACCAGCAGCCAAGTCGTCAGACCGGAGAGGATTGTCCCGACCACAAACACCCCGTTTACCGACGCGACCCAGCCCAGTCCCAGGCGATGGAAAAGCACAGCCACCAGAGTTGAGATCGGGGGATGGAAAAGCAACGTTGGAGATCCAAAGCCGAAGACCATGTGCGGTTGCCATCGCGCGTAGAGGATGCCCACATCCAGAAGCGCGTCAACTTCGAGGGCGCGCCAGAGGTGCAGGACGTTATCATATCCGGCGGTCAGTCGCTGGCCCAGCAGGGGCTGGACTACTGGCACCGCCAGGATAAGAACGCAGAGGCCAAAGCTGATGACCGTGAATCTGCGCTTCATCTCTCTCCAATCGGTATGTGGGCGAGGATGAGGCTTCGATTGGCAGTGATCTCTGACCCTACACCCTCAGCAAAGATGGGCAGCCGTTCGCCGGTCGATAGCAAATAGAGGCCGATCTCCAGCCTGTATTCGCCCGGCGGCGCATCCGGGGGAATGGGAATATCGTAAGGATCGGCGATAACCTCGCCCGGAACCCAACAAGTGGTCGGAACCTCATCCTGCACCGGCATGTTGTCCTGCTGAGCGAGCAGTTGTCCATCCGGACCGATCAGGTGGGTGAAGACGGTGTAAGGATGGGTCATCGGTCGCAGAGCGCGCCAGTGGAGTTGCAAGCGGAGCGTGTCGCCGGGATGATAGGGGCCAGAGACAGGCGCCAGATCGTAGCCCAGGAGGGCGATTGAGTCACCAAAACGGGCGTCCTTTATATGGGCCGCGGGTGGCAGCTCAAAAGTGTGAGCGCGATCTGACGGATCGGGGACGCCGGTGGTGACCACGCGCAGGAAGGCATTGAAGCTGAACAGTTGCAGTGCCATTATAATCGCGATGACGATGAAGCCAAGTTTAACGCGCTCCAGGCGCAGGCGATTCAAGCCACGGGCGGCCACCAGGGCCGCGAAGGGAGTCAGGAAAAGCCATACCCGCGCCACCTCGCCCCGCGACGTGCCGGATAGATCAAGGAGTAGGAGGCCCAGCGCGAAGCCCAGGATCAAGGGTTGCGGGTTGGAAAGGGGATCGCGCAGGGCCTTTATCAGCGCCACGCCGAAGAGTAATGCCAGCGGAAGTCCCAGGAAGATGAAGAAATCGTATAAGTGATAGAACAGCCAGGTCCAATAACTGCGGTGTAGACCCAGGTGGTAGGACATCGAGACGCGCCAAATATCAAAGAATCCGGTGCCGAAGGCCAATTGGTAGACGATCCAGAGTGAGGAGAGGCCGATGAGGAAGAAGAGGGAATGAAGAATAATGAATGATGAATGATGAAGGGAGAATAATGAATGGAGAATGGGGGGTGGAGAGTTGCTCAGGAGCCAGAGGAGGGTGAATAGGCCCAGCGGCAGGAGGATGGCCAGCATGCTGAAGTTCAGCATGGAGGCGATGGAGAG
>CAZANJ010000092.1:6055-9207 GCA_964486415.1 uncultured Anaerolineales bacterium | reverse complement strand
ATTACTCGTTGCAAGCAAACTGCAAGCGGTTCACCGGCAATCCTCATCCTGATCGGGACCTGCAATTTCGCTACATAGCTCGCGTCAAGCGTCTGTTCCAGAGAGCCGGCTATCCGGTCATTTCCGTGGATGCCAAAAAGCGAGAAATGATTGGCAATTTCAAGAACCCAGGTCGCATATGGTGTCGCGAAGCAGAAACCGTCAATGTCTACGATTTCTGGAGTGAGGCGGTGGGAATAGGCATCCCCTATGGCATCTATGATTTGTTTCACAACTTCGGATCTGTGTATGTGGGGATATCCGCCGAGACGGGTGAGTTCGCAGTAGACGCGATCAGCATGTGGTACGAAGATAGCGATCGTCCTACCTTTACCCGTGAAGACAAGGTGCTGATTCTCTGTGACGGTGGAGGAAGCAATGGTTATCGGCCTCGACTCTGGAAACGTCAACTTCAGGTTCATTTGGCAGACCGGCTAGGGATCGAAATCATGGTGTGTCACTATCCCACAGGAGCTTCCAAATGGAATCCCATCGAACACAGATTATTCAACCACATCAGCCTCAATTGGGCTGGTAAGCCATTGCGCTCCTATGAAACGATGCTGGCTTGCATCCGCGGTACGATTACCTCAACGGGTCTGAAAGTCAAAGCAGAGTTGGTAGACCGCATTTATCAGACTCGCATCAAAGTCTCAGATGCTGAGATGGATGCCCTCAATCTGACTCGACGCCCCATATGCCCGAAGTGGAACTACATCATCAGGCCCCGTAGTGGCGCTTGTTAAAGTACGAAGTTATTTTTGGACAGATCCTTAGGCAACGATTCCTGGATCAAGATCGGTAATACGGCAAGCGGTCAGGTTGCACTCGAGACTTTTACCCGTGACCTTGATCTTCACACGGTTTACAATGAAACTACCGCTACCCAGACTGGCGTTGCCAGCGGCAGTACGGTGAATTTCCAGACGGTGAAGACGACGGTTACCGTTAAGGATTCAGACAATAACCCGTTGGACGGCGTCGCCATCCCACATCGCAAACGCTCAGCCTTTGCTCAGGGTTTACTCAAGCATTTTTCACATTTCTAGCTTACAATGATAGTCGTGGTTTGTCAAATCGCAAATTATATATCCAACCAAGGAGGTAAGAAATGAGTTCGAAATTCTCGCGCAACTATGACCAGTGGCTTGAAATCTTGCTGGTAGCTGGGGTGGTGGCATTGGCACTGGTGCTTTTACCCCAAGCTTCGAAGGAGAGTTGGGCCTATCCGATGGGATATCCGCCGCTGCCGCCCTCGCATCTGCGCGCCGACCCTGGGGTCGGCAATATTGAGTTGACCTGGCAGCCAAGCCCCAGTTATGGGCTGAAGGGGTATCTGGTCTACCGCGGCATCAGTCCGACAGGCATTGATAACGCCTTGAACACAGTGAACACCCCCGTGACCGGGGACCGCTGGCTGGATTACAGCGCGGAACCGGAGCAGGATTACTATTACTGTCTCAAGGCAGTGGATACGCTCAATCAGTTGAGCGAAAACTGTTCTAACGTCTCCAATGCCACGTTACCGGGCGAGTCGCCTGAGCCTGTGCAAACAAACGAATTGCGCATCTTCGTACCCGATTCCGGTGCGCCGCATGGTGATATGATCACCATCCCGGTCAAGATTGGTAATGCTGATGGCTTAACCATTCGTAACGCGGATATGTGGATGATCTACGATCCGAGCGTGATCACGGCAACCTCAATCAAGCGATCTAATCTGCTGGTGGAGTATGGATTTGCCTCCAACATCCGACAGGAAAATGAGCTCCCCGCCCCAAATACAGGTGTGGCTTCTGCAGTTATCATAAATACAGAAGATCCCCTACCGGAGTTGTACGGAGAAGCTACGCTTTTCGAAGTAACGTTGGAGATAAAAGGCACAGAGGGTCAGACTTCTATTATGGATATTCCATACGACCTCAGAATAGGGGCAAGTGTATACGGCACAACTATCTACACAGATGCCTATGGTAGTCCTATCCCCATCGTCCGCGAGAGTGGTATCTTTACTGTCACGCTTGGTGGTCCAAATTCGCCGAGCTATCTGATGGGCGATGTAAGCCCGGCTGAACTCGGGGACGGTGTAATTAACCACAGTGATTCCGCGATGGCTATGTCGCTGGCTGTAGGGCGGCCTCCGAATCACCGCCAGCGACAAGTTGGCGACATGAACGGTGATGAACGGATCAACTCCGCTGATGCCGTGCAGATCCAGCAATTGGCTAGAGGTGGGCGCGTCGCCACGCTGACGCGCGCTACAGCCCTTGCGCTAAGAGCGGCAAGCAGTACGGCTGAACCTGTCACACTCTCCATTGGGCGCGCGGCGGGCGCCGCGAATCAGATCGTATCCTTGCCTATCTATGCTACGGGCGTAGCCCAACCCAGCACGAGCGCCAGTGCCTGTGACCTGATCGTCAACTATAATCCCAGGATGGCCCAACTGGCGGATGTGCGCAGCGGTGACCTGACCAACGACTTTATCATCACACATACCGAATCAGCCACCCAGTCGGTGCGTATCGGGATGATCCCCACGGCTCCCAACGGTGTGATGAGCAGCAACAGCGGCATATTAGCCTATCTCGACTTCATCATCCGTCCATCCGCGCCTGCGAGTTGGTCGCCCGTGACCCTGGCTTCCGCCCGCTTGAGCGACGTGTACGGCCAGGACTTTGCCTCGTCCAACTTGCAAATCCCGGTCGAAGTGGAAAACGGATCAATTGGCACGTTCAAGCTATATCTACCGCTCATCCTGCGGCAGTGACGAATGTCGAATAAAATACAAGGAGTATTCCCATGAGGAAAAAAATCCGCTACAACAGTCTGCGTATATTGATGGTTCTTGTTTGGCTTTGTCAAGCCCTCGCTCCTGGATTTTCGGTAGCTGCACAGGAGACGCCACCCGATTCTCTATCTCCACCCTCCTCCGCTCCTTTCAAACCTGAATGGATAGCGCGTGACTTCGACGACACCACTGCCACCCCGCTTCTGTCGTCCACATCCACCGAGAACGCACCGCTGGCCCCGGCACAAATAGCCTGTGACGGCGACATCCACGACCTGATCGTGAATGGCGGATTTGAGAGGAGCGAAGGTTGGTACGGGGAAGC
>CAZANJ010000092.1:0-5955 GCA_964486415.1 uncultured Anaerolineales bacterium | reverse complement strand
CACGCCATCTCAGCACCCCAGCGTTGCCGCCCAGGGCGAAGCAGTGCGCGTGCCGCTCAAGGTCATTACATCGACAGCCTCGCCCACCTCGACCGAGGACGCATCTACCAGCCATCCACTAGACCTAGATAGGCTCCTTGAAGATTCCTATTCCTCCCTCAGTCCTCCAGTTTCTTCAAACAGCTTACAGCAGGGCGGCGAGCAAGTGCTACAAAACCCGGGCTTTGAGACTGGCACATGGTCGCCTTGGCATACCTACAATTCCCCTTACTTAGTCTATAACGCCGGGCGTGGTTTATGGTCGGCGCATCTAGGAGGGTATAATTATGCTAACGAACAATTCTGGCAAACGATCAGTATTCCCTCTAATGCTACAGAGGTCTATTTTGAATTCTGGTATGCACTGGGCACCAATGAATTCATGATGGGATATGATTACTTCTGTGTTGCTATCTGGGACAGTTCGGACACTTATTTCGATGACTGCGCTGATTTTGCCTACGCAGGCGATATGTATTGGACCCGCGCGGCCTATGTCTTGACCCAAATACAAGCTATGGCAGGGAAGACCGTAAATTTTGGCTTTATAGTGCAAACGAGCCCCCTCTATCCCAGTCAAGCCTGGGTAGACGACACAGCTTTCTATATTGTTGCTCCTTCATCACCGCCGGAAGCCAGCTTCAGCGCCTCCCCTACCAGCGGTGAAGCGCCCCTCACGGTCAGTTTCAGCGACACATCCACCGGCGACATCACCTCCTGGAGCTGGGATTTTGGGGATAGCGGAAGCAGCACGTTGCAGAATCCCACACATATCTACGATAGCGCCGGTACCTACACCGCCGAACTCACCGTCACCGGGCCGGGGGGCAGTGACAGTGCAGAACAGACTATAACTGTTGAAAGTTCATCCTATGGCTATGGCAGGGTATCGCAGGCCTTTACCATCGCGCCGGACACGCGCCAGTTGAAACTAGACTTTTGGCTCGGTGCAGTGACAGATACTGATCCCAACGATGAAATTTATGCGGTGCTATACAATGCCGACTTTTCGGAGGTTTTGGGAGGATGGCAAGTATCTCCTATACCAGGATATTGGGTCCCTTCAACGTGGTGGACTTCCCTAAATCTCTACAAAATCCCAGTAGATCCATCTTGGCATGGACAAAGCGTTAACTTAGCCTTTATGTCTGTCAATGACGCACATGCGCCGCACTCAGCGTTTTGGGTAGATGATGTAACATTAATGCAATGTCCCGAATCGCCCTACGTCAGTAACTCCTATATTCGAGCAGATGTGGATGGGGAAGATGGAACCTTTGTCATCGGCACCACTGGCGGCGACCCTGATACGAGCAACGATGATGACCTGGAGTTACTCTATGGTTTTGAAGCAAATGGATATAGTTTTCCTTGGTCCTCGATCACAACTCTGCGCGTGGTCAGCGGGACCGAGACGACTGACTACGTGCTCAGCAATGTGCTCCCCATTGTAGCCCCGCATCAGGAAGGCGAAGCTGTGATTACCCAATGGCGCATTGATGGCGTCGATGTCAAGCAAAGCATCTCGCTGGTGCCTAATCCCCATACGAACGAAGAAAACATGGTACAAATTGCTTATGAAGTCGAAAACGGAAGCAGCAATGTTTATGACGTTGGACTGCGGTCGCTGCTGGACGTGAAAATCGGCGAGAACGACGGCGCGCCCTATTTTGTGCCAGGGGCGGCCTACGGTAACTTGATCCATGAGACTAACTTCACGGGCGACGACGTTCCAGCTTACTGGAAAGCTTTCGAGTCGCCCACGTTCGACGCGACGTATCTGCGTGGGCAGGGCATACTGCGCGGCGGCGAGGCTACGCCTCCGGATCGCATGGTGATCGCCGAGTGGCCTTCGTTGGGAGATACGGTCTGGGATTACAGTATACAAGCAGGACAAGTCGTAACCGCCGATAGTGCCGTGGCCCTCTACTGGAACCCGACCCCGTTGTACTATGCTGAAAGCGTGCGCTTTGTCACCTACTACGGTCTGGCCGGGCGCGGCGGCGGTCAAACATGGCTTGATGCGCCGGCATCAGTCGCCTGCGGTGACCTGGAGTTCGATGTGGTACAGTGGGTCAACAACGATACCGGTTCAACGCTCACCGGCGGCCAATCTACGCTGACGCTGCCAGATGATGTGTCTCTGGTTCACGGTGAAGACGCCAGCAAGGCCTGGGCCGATATTCCACCCGGCGAAGCGCGTTCGGTGCAGTGGCGCGTGGCGGCCACGGGCGACATTGCATCCACAGCCACCATCCAGGCCGAGGCGACGTTCAGCGGTGGTGTGACACGCGCCGCCAGTGTGCAGGTCGCCATCCCGCATTGTGAGACCCAATTAAAACAGCCTAGCAATCTGGAAGCCTATCCTGGCGTAGGCTCCATCAGCCTGAGATGGGAACCCAGTCCCAGCCCTAACGTGGAAGGTTACCACGTTTACCGTAAAGCGGGGGACAGTACCGCCTTCCCCCAAAAACCCATCACGACGACACCGGTGCGCAACACTTCTTATCGAGACCACGATGACACACTCGCAGAGGGTGAGACGTATACCTATTACATCACCGCCGTGGCTGGATCTGACGAAAGCGACCCCTCCAACGAAGCTAAAGCTGTCTTTGGTCAATTGAGCCTTTCCATCCCATCAGTCTACGCCGGTCAAGGAACGACCGCGACCGTGCCCATCAACATTGCCAACGCCGATGGCTTACGCATTAGTTCGATGGGCATATCTATGACCTACTCCACGACCCTGTTGAGCCTTATTGGCGTGCGACGAGCGCCTCTGGGTCGGGACTACGCCTTCAGTGATAATGAGTTGAGAACGGGAACCGTGAAGATAGCTTTTGCCGGTGTTGGTTCACCCTTGCGTGGAGAAGGTACGTTGCTATGGTTGGATTTCGAGGTCATTGGCGGGGGGCCGGGAGATCAAGACAGCTTACATTTCGAAGAAGATACTGTGATTCGTGTGCTCAAGGAAGGTTCCGACGACGCGGTGGAAGCAGATCTCTTCTTGCAAGATGGGCAAATTACTATTCAGAGAAATTTCCAGTTAGGGGATATAGATGGAAGTGGAAAGGTCGATGAAGAAGATGGAGCTAAAGCCCTGCGCATCGCAGTTGGCATAAGCAAAGCCACGGCTAAAGAGTTCAGCGCCGGTGATGTGAACGGTGATGGACGCGTCAACTCCGCCGACGTGGTGTTGATTATGCGTATGGCAGTGGGGTTGGATGTGACCCCAGACAGCCAGACACGAAGAACCGCCCAAGCCGCGACCGATACACCCGTGACGTTGAGTGTAGAAGGGAGGCGAGGACTACAGGGTGGAACAGCCTGGGTTCCCATTAATGTCGACAACGCCGCCGATATCGCAGGGGGCGACTTGACACTCTACTATGATCCCAACGTCTTGGAGCCGGTTCAAGACACATGGGGTAACGTATCGGTTCAGATGGGCACAATAGCAGAGGGTTATAACTTTCAGGCAGCAGGACACAGCGCAGAGCCTGGCGAGGTCCGTATCTCCGTGGTGCAAAACCAAGAATATGAGAAGAACAATACTGGGCTACCTGGCGGCAGTGGAGCGCTTGTAAAAGTCCAGTTCACCATCAAGCGCAGCGCGCCCGACGGCGCGACGCCGGTCACGCTCGCCAGCGCCCAGCTCAACGACGCCTATGGTCAAGATTTCGTTTCGGCGTTACAATGCCCGGTCGACGTGAGCCCCGGGCAGGTGCTCGTCGGGTCGAGCTATATGGAACAGATCTTCTTGCCCCTCGTCATGCGCGGAAACCGGTAGCCCTTCAGGAGACAACGATAAACAAAAGCCCCGGCTTTTTCTCAGAAGCCGGGGCTTTTAAGGATGAAACGATGATCACTTTGGCCGCCATATTGACATTATTTCTTCCTGGAGGTTGCCTGTTGCTACTGGCGGGGTATGAGCCTCGCTTGATTCCTGCGCCGGAAAGCTCCGAAGAAGCGTTATCCCTCGACGCGATCGGTTGGCTAGCGCTCGCCTTTGGCCTTAGCCTCGCCTTTGCCCCCTTACTTTTGCTGTGGACGACCGCGCTGCATATTCACTTGGACGCGACCAATTTACTGATCAGTCTGCTGACGCTCGCGGCGATAACACTCTGGTACACCCGCTCCAGGTGGGTAAACTGGCGCGAGGCGATACAGCGAGAGACGCTACACCAGATCCCTTGGCTGCTCTACGGCGGTTTCGTGTTGCTAATGACCGTCATCATCATCGTGCGCTTCCTGCAGATCCGCGGTTTGGTCGTCCCCGCGTGGGTGGACTCGGTCCATCACACGATGATCGCGCGTCTGATCGCCGAAAGCGGGCAGGTGCCCACCAGCTATCGGCCCTTCATGCCAGTGGACGGCTTCTACTATCATTACGGCTTTCACACGCTGGTCGCCTACTTCCAATGGCTCTCCGGCCTGGAGATGCATCGGGCGATGCTGGTGCTGGGCCAACTGCTCAACGCCGGGGCCGCGCTGGCCGCTTATCTGTTCGCAGTGCAGATCACGCGCCGCCGCGCCGCCGGCATGTGCGCCGCGCTGGTAACTGGCTTGATCTCCACCATGCCCGCGTATTATGTCAGTTGGGGTCGCTACACCCAGTTGACCGGGGCGAACGTGCTGCCGGTGACAATTATGTTGTGCTTAGATTGGGTTGAGAAACGCAATTCAGGAGCGCCAAGAGGTCAGTTATTCTTGAGCGGCATCGGGTTAGCCGGATTATTCGTGACGCACTACCGCGTGATGTTTTTCGCACTCACTTTTTTGGGCATTTATACCTTACACTGGCTCTGGACGCAGCGCCAAAAACTTCAAAAGAGAGGATATTTCTTTCGCCGTTGGCTTGGACTGGCTGGCATCGCCTTGTTATTAGCTGCTCCCTGGTTAATCCAAATGACCTACACTGCGATTCTGCCCCTGGATACGTTTTTTAATCGCGTGGCGCGCGGTTCCGTTGCTCAGAATGAAGCACCGCTGGGTTACGTATTGCTTGGCATCGACCGTGTGCTCGTCGCGCTGGCCATTGGAGGAGCGGTGTGGGGGTTGCGGAGGCGCGCGGTCGGCATTGGCTTGTTGCTGCTTTGGATCGCGGCTTTGTTCATCAGCGCTGATCCCTCAATTTTACATCTGCCGGGCACATGGTTATTGAGTAACAGCTCAACCTTGATCTTTATGTACGTTCCCATCAGCGTGCTCGTCGGATACGTGGCGGTGGCCGTCTATGATTTTGGCCGGGAGAGAACCATCAAACGTTGGCAAAGGGCTTACATCGGGGCGGCGATTCTCGTCCTGCTGGGAGTCACGGCCATTGGTATTCGTGCCCAACTTCCCATTCTTAACCCCAACACGTTGCTGTTTGAGCCGACGGATATGGAGGCGATGGCGTGGATTCGAGAAAACACCCCCTCCGACGCCGTTTTCCTGATCAACGCGCGCCCGTGGATGTACTCAATCTATATGGGCAGCGACGGCGGCTGGTGGATTCCGCTACTGACCGACCGTCAGGTTACTATGCCACCCCTTATCTATGGATATGGCGGGCGAGATTACGCACGGGAAGTCAACGCCTTTGTCGAAGCCGTGCGGGAAGCGGATACACTAGATACGCCCGTTATGCGCGCGCGACTTATGGCAGCCGGTGTGACCCACATCTACATCGGGGCACGCGGGGGTACGTTGCATCCGGAAATGTTGTTGGGCGAACCAGATTTCTCTCTATTGTATTCCAATGATGATGTGTGGATATTTAAGTTTAGTTGAACTAAGCGCTTCGCGCAGGTATTCCCGCGCCAAGCTCGTTCGCTAAAGACATCCCCTCGACTTTTCGGAAATTCTCGTCCTCGGCTATACTTCCTGTATGGAAACCGATTATCTATACAGGAGGTAAAGTGATGACAT
>CAZANJ010000091.1:0-9218 GCA_964486415.1 uncultured Anaerolineales bacterium | reverse complement strand
CCTCAACCTCAACCTCAGCCTTAACCTTAGTCTCAACCTCAGCCTTAGCCTCTTCCTCAACCGGCGCTGCGGCCGCTTCCATCTTGCCCATCTCTAGCACCGGGTGATCGTGTTCTTTGACCCACTCGACCAGTTCCTCGGTCGAAGTGACGTTGCGCTCGTCCGCGATGCGGTCGATCAGGTTGGATATGCCCTCCCGTTCGGCGACAGCGGCTAGCTCATCCGTCATGGTGTCCTTCAGGAAACTGGACATCCAGACTACGCGCTTGAAGCCACCATCGGCCGAGATGAACTTGGGGCTGGTCAGATAGAACTTCCCCACGCCCATCACGCCGGGGGTCTGCAGGCCGCCGCCGGCCATACCGGCGAGTGTGGAGAAGGTCATGCCGGCCGGCGTCATGCTCGGATCCTCACGGCTGACGACCATCACGCCCTCGACCTCGGGGATGTACATCACGATGCACTCGAAGCAGCCACAGGCCGTCATGGGGTTCTCCATGATGGAGTACATCGCGACCTTTTCGACGCTCCCTTGCGAGTTCTTGACCGCGGTCTTATTGACGCCCTTCCAGTAACCCTTGACCGGGTCGATGAGGTCGCCCTTGGGCACCGGCTGGTTGGGGCCGGTGGGATTGATCTGGTATGACGCCTTGCAGTCGAGCCAGTTATAGGCCCCGCACAGTCCCAGCCGCTCCGGGCTGACGATGCAGACGTGTGTTGGAGCGAAGGACTGGCAGAGCGTGCAGTCGTAGAATTTATCGACCGCGTCATCGGTCAGGTCGGCCAGGCGCTGGTTGCGGAACTCGTAGGCCGCGCGGGCTTTCTCCAGCCACTCGGCGTGCGGTTCGGGATCGGTGATAATCTTCACCTGTACCTTGTCGACGATGGCGCCGAAGTCTGCGTGGTAGCGGGCGTGGAGGAGCTTGCCGAAGTGTTCCAGGGTGAAGCCTTTCTCCGCCGCTGTTTTGCTGATGCGGATCCAGGTAATGTCGCGCTGACCCATATGCTGGATGCCGGAGGCTGCGTTGACGAAGTAATGCACCTGTCGCTCCAGCACCGGCTCGAAGTCATCCTGCATCTCTCGGCCGGCTACCTCGATCAGGATGCCCAGGTCTATGGCGCCGCCTTCTTCCACATCTTTGAAGCCGTCGCCGATGATCTCGACCTTGCCATCCTCCACCTCGTCCATATCCGTCATGCGCAGATACTCGAAGGCGCGGCTGTACTTGCCGCCGAACTCGACGCGCATGTCGGCCCGTCGCACGACCTCGCCCTCGAAAGCGGAGCCATAAGGCACTGGCACCGGTACCTCTGTGATGCGCACCTTGACACCGCGCACTTCGATGGCCTTTTGCACCAGCTTGGCCGCGCGTTCCTTGTCATCCTCGGCATCGATCTCGTTCCAGGGCATAGAGGTGACGTGCTCATATTGAGTGACGCCGGTGGGTAAAATCTCTGGGATGACGGTATCCGCGATGGTGGGGAAGCCATAGGAAATAGCGCCTGCGGCGGCGGCATATTTCAGATCATCCACCTCGCCCAGCGCCAACACGAAAGCGAAAACTCGGTACTTATTGTACAACAAAATATCTCGCCATTGTCCGGCTTTAACTCCGCCGAAGGTCAGCGCCGAGCGTGTGGCGAAGCCCAGGGCGTAGATGGCGGATATGGTATCCTTGCCAAAGGGGATGATGTAGGTGTCGTACCCCATCTCTATCCCTTCTTCCTGCAACTGGTCGATGATGGAGCGTCCGTTGACGTTGCCGGAGAGGAAAATCAAAATGTTGCGCTGCTGAAGTTCGCGCACGATGCCGACGGCGGCCTCGTTACTGCGGGCCGCGCCGACGATGGCAGCGAATCCGGGCATACGACCGTCCACTAGCTGGATGCCCCAGGAGCGCAACTGCACGTCGTCGATGGGCCCGTTGAGGTGCCCATCACCGGAGAAATCGGGGTACTCGGTACTGCCCGTCAGCTCCAGCCCCGGATATGGTTCCGGCTGCTGACCGAGCACGAAGCGAACACCTTCGATGGCCTCGGCCGCCAGCAGTGTTGCCATACCGCTGTCAAGCGTCTCGCCCAGGTAGGGCACCCAAAGATTCTCGTCCGGAACGGGGTGTAGGAGCTTCTTGGCGTGTTCTAGCACCGGTTTCAGATCACCCAATGTCTCAACCTCATGACTTAACATGCCGTAGGTGACTGGCAGATAATAAGCGGTGTTGGGGAACTGGACCGGTGTGTCAGCCCCTTTATCGGCGATGGCTTTGTTGAGCAAGTCGTTGGCTTCGGCCAAAAGGCCGTTGGCGCCTCGGATGGCCCTGGTTGCGATGTATCTTGACATTACCTACCTCCTCCATAAACTGCCTCGATCCGCTCTTCCAGAGGCAATTCCAGCAATTCCGGCATGCGCTGATCGCCGCTCTTGCCCCATTTAGTGGCGTCATATTCATCAAGGCCCAATGCCTCTCGTTTCTTGTCGATGTGTGCCAGCGAACGGCGGACAATCTCTTCGGCCTCCTCGATGAATTCCAGTCTGCCGCCGATTTTCTCTTCCCATACCTCTGTCATAATATTGAGCACCTCGTCGCTCCCGGAGACGGGGCCGTCGCTGCCGCCCAAAATGACGTATGCGCCGGATGCGACGCAGTAGGTGGCGATGGATAGAGCTTTCTCGCTCATCCACTCCGGCGCCATACCGACGGCCGGGATGTCGGAGATGTCATTGCCCAGACCGCCCTCGGTCGCCATCTGCGAAAGCACCGTCAGGATGCGGGAGTTATCGACGCAGGAGCCCATGTGGAGCACCGGTGGGATGCCGATGGTCTCGCAGACCTCGCGCAGCCCCGGCCCGGCGGCCTCCATAGCGGCCTCCGGAGCCATATAACCTTGCTTGGCGCTGGCGATGGCGCCACAGCCGGTTTCCACTACCAGAATATCGTTCTTGAGGAACTCCTCGACGACATGTTGATGGAGCGCGTCGTGACAGACGCGGGCGTTGTTGCAGCCGATGTTGGCCACTACTCCACGGATGCGCCCGGCGGCGATGGCGTCATTGAGAGGGCGGAAGGAGCCCCGGTAGAAGCCGCCCAGCGCGTAGTCGATGTACTCATGTGAAAAGCCGGGTACCAGGGGGCTATGGATGTCGGGGATTTCCGTTTCCCCTCGTTCTGGGAAGCGGTCGATAGCTCGGCGCACAATGGCCTTGGCTATCTCCAGCGCTTTGCTTTCTTTAAACTCGACGTGGGTAGCGCCCTTGATCTTCACCTTTGGCGATGTCGTGATCAGGTCGGTGTGGAAGCGTTCAGCGATGGGCGTCAGTCCCTGCATGATGCACTGAATATCCACGATCATTGCCTCGACCGCGCCGGTGAGGATGGCCAGCTCCTGTTGCAGGAAGTTACCGGCCAGTGGTATTCCCTCGCGCATCAATGTCTCGTTAGCGGTGCAGCAGATGCCGGATAGCTGAATACCCTCTGCGCCCTTGCTCTTTGCATACTCGATCAGCTCAGGGTCCAGCGATGCGGCTACGATCATCTCCGAAAGGGTCGGCTCGTGACCGTGGACCACGATGTTGACCATGTCATCTTTTAACACGCCCAGGTTGGAATCTGCACGCACCGGGGCGGGTGTACCGAAGAGAATGTCAGAGAGGTCGGTGGCCAGCATAGAGCCGCCCCAGCCATCGCCCAGTGCACAGCGCATCGTGTGATCCAGGATGTGCTCGGCGTCCTGGTCGTTGCCAACGTGGGTGCGATGAAGCATCTCGACTATCTCTCGGTCCACGCTGCGTGGGGCAATATCGGCCTCGTGCCAGACTTCTTGGCGCCTTGTCGGGGCGCGTTTCAGGTACTTGAGCTCGCCTTGAACTTTGCCGAACTCTTTTAGCGCTTCCATAGCTACATCGCGGGCGATCTCTTCGATGGTGCGCCGTTCACCTTCCTCATCCTCCGTCGCGACGTCCAGATATTGGGCAACCTCCATCAACTTGTGTGGGTCGCGCACTCCATAATCTGGGGCGTGCCCCTCGGCGGCCTCTAAAAGTGTGTAGGCCAGGCTGCGTCCGTGGTCGGAGTGGGCCGATGCGCCGGCTGCCACCCCGCGGGCGAAGTTGCGGGCTGCTATGGTGTCCAGCGTCGCTCCACAGACGCCTCTGGTTGTCTTGCCAACCAATCGGCATGGCCCCATCGAGCAATTCTTGCAACACAAACCCGCGCTACCGATGTTGCAAGCTTTCATCGCATCAGCGCGGGCAAAAGCGGTCTCGGCCTCGATTTTGCAGGCTCGTTCTATGAGGGCAGCGGATGCTCGATCCTGGCTGCTTTCCTCCGGTGTTCTTTCTCTCTTTGCCATATTTTGAACCCTCCTAATACCGTCGGAACTCGCCCGACATCTCTAGGTCAACCCGGTTTGTCTTAGAGGTGCGTTTCCCTAAAACTTCCCATTGTGGGTCGCGGCGGATATCGGTGGGCCTTATCATTATGGGCACTTCCCCTTCACCCACCGGGTAACCAGTTTCAGCTAATGTTTTTTCAATAGTTTGGGAATCCGTCTTTGCCGCGTCAAACGTGACCATGACTTGCTTCCAGGCTGCACTGGCGTATACATCCTCTACTCCCTCTAGGTTTGTCAATGCATCTCGTGCCTTGAGGACGTGATGATCGGCCCAAAGGGTCGGTACATCCAGGACCACTTTTTCCATATCCAGGTCTCCTTGCTGTCTAATGACTAATATCTTGAACGTGAGATGTTCTTGAACAACTCAGAACAAAAACCTCGCTGGCAATAATGCGTCTGTACATATCCGGTCTAGGACATATACCTTGCCAAACGGTTTAATGATTAAAGAGCTTATTGTCAGTTTGAGTGAAACGGAGCGAAACCGAAGCGTTTTATTCTTCGGGTTCCCTCCCTTTCACTCAATTAGACCTGACAGGTCTGCCAAACCTGTCAGGTCTAAAGAAAAGTTACTCGGTTACGAAAGACCGATTACCTCGCCCGTCTCCAGGTCGAGGTCCATGTCCATATAAGCGGGGTAGGTGGCCAGGCCGGGCATCGTGCTCATCTTCCCGATCAGGGGGTAGATGAAGCCGGCGCCGACGCTAGCTCGCACCTCGCGCACGGGCAGGGTGAAGCCGGATGGCGCACCCTTTACGTCGGGATCGTGGCCGATGCTGAGGTGTGTCTTCGCCATACAAATCGGCAGATCGCCGAAGCCTGCCTTTTCATAGCTGGCGATTTGCTCTTCGGCCTTTTCAGTGTAGGTCACGTCGGCCGCGCTGTAAATCTCCTTGGCGATGTGCTCGATCTTCTCCTTGATCGTCCAATCCAGCGGATAGAGGAACTCGAAGTCGTTGGGCTGCTCGCAAGCCTCGACAACGGCCTCGGCCAGCTTGGCTGCTCCCTCGCCGCCATCTGCCCAGTGCGCGGTGGGCACGGAATCGAAAGCGCCTTGCTCCAGGGCGTAATCGCGGATCATCTCAATCTCGGCGTCGGTATCATCCGTGAAGCGGTTCACGGCGACGACGACGGGTATACCGAACTTTGTGGCGTTGCGGATGTGAGCGCCCAGGTTGCAGAGGCCCTTTTCGAGCAGTTCGAGGTTCTCCTCGGTGTAAGCCTTGGCCAACGGAGCGCCTGGCTTGACCGTGGGGCCGCCGCCGTGCATCTTGAGCGCGCGCACCGTCGCAACCAACACTACCGCGTTCGGGATCAAGCCGGAGTAGCGGCACTTGATGTCGAAGAACTTCTCCATACCGATGTCGGCGCCGAAGCCGCTCTCGGTGACCACGTAGTCGGCCAGCTTGACCGCGACCTGGTCGGCGATGATGGATGAATTGCCGTGGGCGATGTTGGCGAAAGGCCCACAATGCACGAAGGCCGGCTGCCCTTCCAGGGTCTGCATCAAGTTGGGCATCAGTGCATCCCGGAGCAATACGGTCACTGCGCCAGCGATCTTCATATCCTCCAAATTGACGGGGTTGCCCTGCTTGTCCAGCGCGACTACGACTTTGCCGACGCGCTCCCGCAGGTCCTTGAGGTCGGTGGACAGTGCTAGAATGGCCATCAACTCGCTGGCTACGCTGATGTCATAGCCGGTCTTACGCGGGAAAATCGGGCTTGGCGAGCCGTCCCGAAGCTTGGGATCGTTGAGCCCTACCTTGATCTCACGCAGGCTGCGATCACATATGTCGACAACTCGGTTCCACGTGATCGTGTCTGGGTCGATGTTCAGGGGGCGGTCGATGCCGCGTCGCTTGAGCGCGTCATCGGTCTGGCGGCTCTCGTGATATATGCGCGTATCAAGCGCGGCCGCGACCAGGTTATGCGCGACACTGATGGCGTGAATATCACCGGTCAGGTGCAGGTTGAAGTCCTCCATAGGAATGACCTGGCTGTAGCCGCCGCCGGCCGCGCCGCCCTTGATGTTGAACGTGGGGCCCATGCTGGGCTGGCGGATGCAGCACATCACGTTTTTGCCGAGCTCACTACCCATTGCCTCGGTTAGGCCCACGGTGGTCGTGGTCTTGCCCTCACCGAGGGGAGTGGGGGTGATGGCCGTCACGTCGATGTACTTCCCCTGGGGTCGATCCTTGAACTTTTCGATTACGTCCAAGTGGACCTTGGCCTTATACTTGCCGTAGAGATCTAGATTATCTTCGGAAAGGTCGAGGCTCTCTGCAATTTCTCTGATGGGTATTAACTCTGCAGCGTGGGCAATGTCGATATCACTTGGAACGGGTTTGACTTTCTTTACAGGCATGTTTCCTCCTTAATGTAAGTGCTTATACTGTTTATATGCTTAACCCGGTCGCGCCGGGGTGCTAGCTTTGAGCAAGAAACGAGTTTTTTTCTGTAGTTAGATGTGCTTTTTGGACGAACTGGCGCGTGATTTTGATCTGGATAGCTTTCTCTATCAGGTCGCTCGTGATGTGGAGCAGAGGTTTTCCCAGTTCTTGATCGATGTGTCTCGCAGCTCGGCAAGGGTATTGATTGCAAAGAGTGCTTGCTCGCTGAGCGGCAATTTGCGTATCTGTCCCAATTAACTCCTGGGCTATGAAGCGAGCGCAACCGCAAGCCGCATCACGTTTGACCTTGACCTTCACAACCTCTCCCTCATCACACTCGATGCGGAAAGCTGGTTGGCCGAAGTGTTTAGCGAATTCGGTGATCCATTCGTCATCATATTCCACTTCGTAGGGTTGCACATTATAACTGCATTCGCTAAGAGAGCAGAACGGCTTGGGGAAAACGGCAGCCACACCCATCGTGGACAGTCGGTCGCGTAGGCTATTTACAGACCCTTTGGGCAGCCAACTCGCGTTGTCTATCGGCGCGATGACAGCTTGCGCATCGGTACGCTCGACGACGTGAGGCACAAGTTGGGCCACATTTGGGCTTTCGCCTAGTGAGAGTACGACGTCCGTATTAGGGAAGTGCATTGGAAGGAATGTCGATGGATCATCCGTCATAGGGGGAAGTTCGGGGGGGATACGCCATGCTTCTACCCTCCAAGCCACGCCAGCAAAGCGGCGAATATTTTCCACAATACGTTTACCATAATCTCCTTGGAATAGGATGAGGAGTCGCAATGCTTCCGGACGATGTTCGCACCATTGCAATGGCTCTTGTATTGCTTTGACTAGGTCATCAACCCCTCGGCTCTTCTTCGTCTGTTGATAATAAATGTAGAGCCGGTTATCCTCTAAAGTCAGGCCGATCACCTTGGCACCGGGGGCATGTTCCATAACCTTAGCGATCAAGCGTCCTTGTTCTTCCAGTTTGGCCTCGATGACAATTACATCAGGGCTAGTTTCTCGCACCTGATTGAGTGAATCGATGCCACAGGCTGCCACCCCTACGATCTCAATCCCTGCTTGGCCAGAGAGTAGGCTGCGGACGCCCTGGGCGAAAAGCGGCTGACTAGTGAGGATGAATACTCGACGATAATACATAGCTGACTGCCGGTCATTAAACTGGAGTGATTATACCATCCTCATAACGCCGCGTCTATAGTCCTTGTGGGCTATAGTATGACGTCTGAATGGTCCTTGTGGGCTAGTGCTTAAATCCTTGTTAAGGTCTGATCGGCTAATTAATTGTGTGCTGAGCGAGAACTTGGTAATCGGAAGCTCCTTACTGGATGCTGGTTCTGCCCAAGTCTGATCGGAGTTAGCCTAGACGTTCTGGCAAGCCGATCAGTTCATGCCCTACGGCATAAGCGGCTGCTTGAGTGCGATTTCTTACGTGCAATTTGGCGTAGATGCTGCGTAGATGATTCTTCACTGTGTTGATAGCGATTCCCAGTTCATTCCCGATTTCTGCGTTAGTTTGACCCTGCACGACTAGTGTTAAAACCTCGCATTCGCGTGGTGAGAGCACGTCGACGGCGGCTTGCTGGGCGGCTGGGCGGCTTTCCTGTGCTAGCTGCTGGAAGAGTTTGCCCGTCATATCGCCTGATATAGGAGCCTCTCCGGAGATGAGCCCGCGCAGATGTTCAAAAAGTACCTCTGGTTGGAGATCCTTGAGCAGGTAGCCGTCTGCTCCATAACGTACAGCCATTGCTAGATCTCGCTCGTCATCTGAGACTGTCAGCATCACTATCCAAATATCCGGCATCTGGGCTTTGATGCGACGTGTGGCCTCCAGCCCATCGCAATTGGGCATGCGGATGTCCATTAGGACAAGGTCTGGTTTCATCCGTCGTGTCTGTTCAATTGCCTCTAGCCCGTCTTGTGCCTCTCCTATGACTTCAAAATCAGGTTGTGAGTCGAGCAGGCGGGTTAATCCTTTGCGGAAAAGCAAATGATCGTCTACCAACAAAATGCTTAAAGGCATCGCTCACCGGCCCAGTGTGGGGGGTTTTTCAAAACAATCAGGTGTCTTGGGATCGGATAACTTCACCTGATGCACAGCGGGGATTATATTGTCTTTTGATATAAAATGCAAGCTTTGACTTGTTGGGAATTCGAAGTGGTTCTAAGTTCTCGGAAGCCGCCAGGGGCTCTCTGTGGCGTTTAGCGGGTACATAAACCCCTATTCCATTTTGGCGATATGCTCACTAACGCGCGTTAGTAGCCCTTTTTAGCGCTTTTTGCTCCGAAATCGTTTCGAAGCCCCATGTTGTTTTAGCGCTATCCGCTAAATTGCCCATATCATCAGTGGGTCAAAATGCTTAAGCAGGGTTTTCGAAGCGATTCAAAAATCGGCGGGTATGGAAA
>CAZANJ010000090.1:0-9283 GCA_964486415.1 uncultured Anaerolineales bacterium | reverse complement strand
ATGTAGGGCGGGTTTCCATACCCGCCGATTTTTGAATCGCTTCGAAAACCCTAGGCCAGGTGCAACAGCGCCTCCGGCACCCATAATCCACCGATGCCCATAAATACCAACACGGTTGAGATGACGAAGACCAGAATACTGACCGCGATGAGAGCTTTGTCGGCGTGGCGGTAGGTTAATTTATGCACCCAGGTACGCGGCCCTATACCGAAGGCCCGCAGGTCCATAGCGTCGATGATGTCCTCGGCGCCGACGATGGCGTTGATGGTCACCGGCACCAGCAGCGGCGCCAGCTTGCGGATCTGGGCGATGATGCCTCCCGATAGCTTCTCCACCTCGTAGCCACGAGCCCGTTGGGCATCCATCGTGACGCTAAAATCCCGGCCCAAGGTGGGCACGAAGCGAAAGGCCAGATCCATCGCGTAGGCGAACTTATCGGGCAACCCCAGCCCACGGAAGGTTACGCCATAGAGGCTGGGGTCCACCGTGTAGGGAATGGTGACGGCCATGGTCGTGATGGTGTACATGCGGACCAACTGACTGACGGCGAAAGCGGTCTTCTCGGCGGTGATGTCTATCGATAACTGCCACCCGACGACGGGGAGGGAGAGAGGCCCGATGCGGTGAATGAGATGTTCCTCGTGATAGGCATATTCCATGCCGCCTCTCCCGGTGAAAAACGTCAGGGTGGTCATGAAGAAAATGATAAAGCTGATCAGGATCCAGGTGCGGCGTGTCTCGCGCCAGGTGAGCTTCGCCAGAGCATATTGGAACACGGCGATGCCCAGGAAAAGCAGCTCGATGCGCAGATCCCAGAACTGGATGATGGAGAAGAGCATCGCCAGCATGAAGATAATCCGCGCCCGCGGATCCAGGCGTTGGATGATGGTGTCTCTCTCTTTATAACGCCAAGCGATCAGCATCTCATTCCCTCTCCTAGTAAACTGTCCAGCGGGTTAGCGACCAGTGCGAGCTTGCACAGCCTGGTAGGCGGCCAGCAGGATCGGCGTCAGGATCATCGAGTTGAGGATGTTGGGGCCAGCCGCCGGCGCGAACTCGCCGATGAAGGCGGTGGCGAAGCTGTAGCCGTTGATCCAGATGTCGGCGATGGAGGCAAAGCCGATGCCAACGATGATGCCCAGCGTGCCCCAGAGATTGACCGCCGCCAGATCCACGCTGAAGCGTTCCAGTATGAAGCGGCCCACGATCACCACCACCCCGCCGATGATGAAGGCCCAGGCCCAGAAGGAGAAGTCCTGTATCTCGCCCGTCCATGGCCCCGGCACCTTGGGATTGATGAAGATCAGCCCAGCCGTGATGGTCACCAAGATGGCTATGAGGATGGTCAAAAACTCCAGGCTGCGTTTCTTATCGGCGAAGAGCATCACCAGCCCCGGCACCATGCCCATCAGCCCATTGCCGATGTCCCAGGCGGGATAGACGCCCCAGCCGGTGATGAAATCGCCCAGAATGTTGCCCACTGCGCCGGTGAAAAAGCCGACCACGGGGCCAAAGGCGTAGCCGAAGAAAATGGGGATGCAGACAGAGGGACGCAGTGAGACCTGGCTGACGGAGGGCATTGGTATCGTGTTGAAAATGTAATTGAAGACGCCGTAAAGTGCCGCGCCGATGGCCATATAGACCACCTGGCGGGTGCCGACCTCCCAAGCTTCGCTCTGCGCTGTGAGTAAGTAGATGCCGAAAACCAGGATGAGGCCGATGGCGGTGACGCCGATGGGAGCCACGCCGCGTATCTTGTCGCCGCCGGTGAGGATGCTGGCCAGGGCCATCAGTACGACAAAGGCAACCAGCACCACGAGCCAGATGAGGGCTCGGTTCGTCGTGGATTTCTCTACATTCATTTTCATCTCCTTTCGTGAGAGCTTCCAACGGTCGGTCGGAAGCGATGTTTGAGAACAACGTTTGAGAGTGATATTCTCGAAGCGACCTTGAAACGATCTCGAAACCAAGCAGCCGACACGTCCCTCCCCTGGCGCGTCCACTGTGAGTACCATCCGAGAATGCTTCCAATTTTTACAACTTGCTACCCTACACAAGTGCGGCAAGTATGGAAACCTGCCCTACTTTTTACAACACCGACGAACGCCTTTGGGTTCGTGGAAGCCGCTATCCGGCGTGCGCCAGTGCCTCGGCCGACATGAAGCGCCCTGTCTCCGGCAAGCGCTCCAGGTTTGCTTTCAACAAAGAGGTTGGCACCAACCGACAACGCTCCAGTAGATCAAAATCAGCCAGCACCTCCGAAGGAGTGCCTTCGCCCGCGATGCGCCCATCGTGCATCAAGATCACGCGGTTGGCGTAGCAAAGCGCCAAATCCAGATCGTGAGTGATGAAAAGAATAGCCGCGAAGCCCGGCGTCTGCAAAATAGATTCCATAAAGGCCATGTAGTTCCAATAATCCTGCCCGGCGGTGGGCTCATCCATCACCAATATCTTGGAGCGCATCGCCAGAATCGCGCCGATGCTGACCCGCTTCTGCTGACCGAATGAGAGCGAGAGCGGCGGGTATTCCTCCAGTCCCTTCAGGTTGACCGAATCGACCGCCTCCTCCACGCCCTCCGCGATGACCTCCTCATCGTAGCCCAGGTTCTTGGGGCCGAAGGCCAGTTCATCCCGCACCGTCGGCGCGTAGAGCATGTGGCTGGGGCTTTGGAATACGTAGCCCAAAGTGTGAGCGATCTCCGCCACGCTCAGTTTTCTCGTGTCGCGCCCTTCGACCAGCACTTGACCCTGGCGCGGCTTCAGCAGGCCGATGGCGTGCTTGACCAGCGTGGTCTTGCCCGCGCCGTTGGGACCGAGCACAGCGGTGATGTCCCCCGTGCGAACGCTCAAACTGACGTCTTGGATCACCTGCGGGCCGCCCTGATCGTAGGCGAATGAGACCTTGTCGAAAGTCACCAGCGGCTCCCGCCCGTTTGACTTGATCACCGGCTCGAAAGTGGGCGGCGGCTCATGGGCCGCGCGCTCGATCACGACCGGGGCCGGCAGTTTGACCTGCCGATAATCCACCACGTCCATCAGCCCATCGGTCGGGCCGGCGTAGGCGATCTCGCCATCCCGCATGAAGAGCACCCGATCGGGGTTGATGTCCAGCACATCCTCGACGCGGTGCTCGACCAGGAGAATACTGACCCCCTCATCGGCCAGCCGCCGGAAGAGCTGCATCGCCTCCTTGGCGCTGGCGGGGTCGAGGCTGGCCAGCGGCTCATCGAGCAGGAGTATGTCCGGGCGCATCGCCAGCACGCCGGCCAGGCTGACCTTCTGCTTCTCGCCGCCGGAGAGGTAGAAAGTCTCCCTATCGCGCAGGTGGGAGATACCCAGGTAATCGAGCGTCTCGTCCACCCGCCGCACGATCTCCTCGCGCCGCAGGCCCAGATTTTCCAACCCGAAGGCCACCTCGGTGAATACGTGAGCGCCCAATATCTGCCGCTCAGGGTCCTGCAAAACGGTGCCGACGATCTGTGAGATACGCGAGAGGGCCATATCCTCCGTTTCCTGCCCGTGGAGCAGCACCCGCCCGCTCAAATCCCCCTTGTAGCTGCGCGGGATCAGCCCGTTGATGCAGCGGATGAGCGTGGTCTTACCGCAGCCACTGGTGCCCGCTACTAACAACAGTTCACCCGACTCCAGCGTGAAGGATACATCCTTGAGCGCAGGCTCAGGGCGGGCGCGGTATTGAAAGGTCAGTGATTCAACTGTTAGAGGTGCCTTGTTTTTTGGATTAGCCACGTACTTTCTCCCAAGACATTTCGTACACCGGCTTGAAGAACTGGTGCTGGAATTTCTGCACGCTTAACGCCGCCCATCTACGACAGCGCGACCACCCTTGCCTCTGCGGGAATTTCTTGAGCCGCCTCAATCGCTTCCTCCTCGCCCTCCTGCACGAGCCAGATCTTCTCAGGATCCTGAATGCGGTCGATGAAGAGCACGCCGCGACAGTGATCGATCTCGTGCTGGAGGACACGGGCCAACAACTCCTCCGCCTCGATGCGTAAATCTTGCCCGTGACGATCCAGACCCTTGACCGTGACGGCACGATGACGCTCGACCATGCCGACCACGCCGGGGATGGAGAGACAGCCCTCGATGCCCTCTTCCATCTCGCGGGAAGTGTGGATCAGCTTGGGGTTGATGACCACGTAACGCTCGGTTTCCAGGTTTTCCAAAGAGTCTGGCGACACTTCATCCCCTTCACCTTCTTCGGGAGCTTGGGGAATCGGAACCTCGACGACGATGATGCGCTCCATCTCGCCGACCTGAATGGCGGCCAGCCCGATGCCGTCGGCGACGTGCATCGTCTCAATCATATCGTCAATAAGCTCTTGCGTGTCCGCATCCAGGTCTCGTACTCGGTGTGACGTCTTGCGCAACAGGGGATCATCCGAAAATATAATCTGGCGCGTAGCCATACGTTATCAATTCTCCTTTTTCCGATATGCAGGTCGAGCAGGCTGATTGGCGGGCCAGCCTTCAGATGCCTGCTGATGACGCAGTTGGTCATATACGCTGAACCAATCGAGCAACTCATTGCGACGGCGCTCCGCCTCTTGTTGGCGCTGGCGCTGCTGAAAAGACTGCATGCGGCTGAAAATAGTGGATTGAACCTCGCGCGGGTCCTTGACATAATCGAAGGTAAAAGCTCCTGCGCCAGCCGTCTCGATGGTTACTGAACCATAATTCAGCACGCGGCCCAACAAGCTGGGAATTTTCAAACTGATATTCTGTATCATGCCCAGGCTGGCCTCCCGGCGCTCCTCGCGCAGGGCGAGCGGCTGCTGCTCAACATCGATGATGCGCGATGAGGTCACCTGATAGACATCATTCCTCCAATCCGCGAAAACCCACACCCACCAGGGGAAAAGGAAAAAAAGTACCGTTCCATAAGTAAACATAATGGGAAAGAAACTACCCCGCCCCATTATACTACCCCAGAGGGTGACTCCCGTTATTCCCAAAATGAGTAAGGAGGGAATCCAAATTCTCTTAATCAGGGCAATCCAATGCTTGCGCCACGTGATGGTATCCCCTTCCTCGTGCCGCAGGGACGGGATAACCTGTCGGACGGTTCGCCAGGCATTCTTGAGCCATGAGGGTGGAGCTAGCGTGAAACGCTTCTGGGAGGGGGAAGGCTGCGGCTCTGAAGCGGGCTCCTCGGGCTCAGCATCGCCGAAGCGCTGCTGCAAGGCATCGCGCACGGCGGCGCGCTCCTCGGCGCGGGCCCAGGATTGGGCACGATCAATCTGCTCGAAGATTTCATCCTGAATCAACTCCGGCTGCGCGATCTGACGGAAGACCACCACGCCGTGCTCACCGGCGGTCTCGATGATCAGATCGCCGAGATTGAACAGGCGGGCCAGCGCTCCCTCTTGCAATTGCTGGACGTTCTGGATGGTGTGCAAGGGAGCCTCCGTGCGCATCTCGCGTATCAGAAAGACGCGCTCCTCATGCAAGACGCGCTTGTTGGTCAAGATGTAGTCATCGTTGAAGTGATCCACAGTGAAATAGAAGCTGATCAGTATCGGGATCATGGCGAAGAAAGCGCTGAGCACGTGCATCCAAACCTTGGTATTCCCCGAAATTGTCAGATAGCCCCATATAAACAGGATGGAGAAAAGTGCGATACCGGGCAGAATCAGATCGAGGATCAGGGTCACGTTGTGCTTGTGCAAGCTGATGACGACTACCTCCCCCTCGGTCTGCCAGTTGAAGCGCGGGGCGCGGCGTTTGCGCTCGACGTTGGAGCTGAGCTGTAAATCGTCGAATAGCCCCGGACGTTCGTCGAGTAGTTGGTCAAAATCGCCCTTGTTCAGGTAAAGTAAAGTGGCATCTTCGACCACCTCGACCGTGGCGTCTCGCGGCTCGCCCAGCAGGAGAGAGGTCTCCCCAAAATAGTCGCCGGGGCCTAAGCGGGCCACTTCCCTCTCGACGCCCTGGGGATCGACGCGCAGCACGCGCAGCGCCCCGCTCTCGACGAAGTAGGCCGTACTGCCGATCTCCCCCTGATTGCAGATCACGGTGCCGGCCCTATAATGCTCCCGTTCGACCAGCCGGGCGACGGCCCTGAGGTCTCTCTGAGAAAACTCAGTGAAGAGTGGAATGCGCTTAACTTGCTCTATCGAAACGTTGGTCATAGGCAATCTCCTTGGGGCGTATAGCACAATTGTAGCACATTCTCACGGGAGGGGAAAGAACTCACCAGGAACCCAGGGAGACGACGGGGCCACCTCGTTCGTCGAGCGGGGGAAGCGGCGCCTGGGTAAAGTGATCATAAACAGTGAGCGAGCCAACGATGGGCGTGACTGGCGCATCGGGGGGAACGGTCAAGCGGCGCGGGTCGCGGATCGCCGCACCCTGAATCCACTTGAGGGTCGGAATCGCGCCCAGCGCCGGCACCCCGTCGCGGGAATCGCGCCAGGCCCAGGTGCCATCCTCGTTGAGACCGATGAGCGCCGCCGAGATGATATAATCCCGCTCCAGCGGACGTCGGGCCCGAAAGCGCAGGTTCAGGGTCGCCTCGGCGCCCGGCTCCAGGGCAACCACCGGCCCATCGCAGCCGGTCAATACCATCCCGTCGCCGAAGGGTACATAGCGCTCGCCGGGCTGCGGTGCCGGGAGCCACACGACCCGGCTGAAGAGCAAGTTCCAGCGGAGAAGGCCATCTTCATCAGAAAGGCTGACGCGATCGGCGGCCGAAGAGCGGTCGAAGGCCAGCGTGACATACTGCCCACGCTCCAACGCCGGGACGCGGCCCGTGGTGAAGAGCGCGTCCTCCCGGCCCATCAGCGTCAGAGAAGCCGCGTCGCCCGGCCCGGCCCAGTGCAGGTAGGTGCGCACTCCACCCTGTGCATTGGGCTCATAATCGACGCCGATCAGCCGGGGGCCACCGGCGAAGCGCACGAATAGCGGATGGGCGGTGGCCGGCCTCGTGGTGGCTGGATGGAGCTGAACGGTCATCAAACGCACTACATCGGAGCCATCGGCGGCGGTGATTCGGGGAGCGCCGGGCTCGCCGGGCAGATAGGCTCCGACGACGAGGCTGTACTCCCCCGGCGGCGCGTGGAGCAGCGGGTAGATGACGAAACGCTCGGCGACGACCTCACCCGCTGTGAGACGAGTGGCCTCGTGGCGGCGATCTCGCGCCGCGCTCCACAGCCCCCCATCGGGGCCGATCAGTTGGGCGAAAAGCGCCACATCCTTCGTCGGCGTGACTGCGGGCCTCCAGGCCAGGGTCAGCGCGAGCGGGCGGGCGGGCTCTGTGACCTCCGCCTCCGATCGGTAGCCGAGCAACTTAAACCGTCCCAGCGTGACATCGAGTGGACGCAGTCCCGATGGCATCGCCGAGCGCGGCTCCGCCCGCACGAGGAATGCCTCGCCCAGCGGCTCGAAGCTATATGGTAACTGACCATACTCCCGCTCGAAGTAGCGCACAACGATCACCGGGCGCTCTGAGACATGCTCCTCGATTGCCCTCACCCAGGTCTGCGCCAGCGGCTCCCCGCGCGGCGCGACATACTCGACCTTCAGGTCAGGGCGCAGTTCCTCAACTCGCTGCAAATACTGCATCGGCGTGAACCAGTGCCAGTTGGAGAGAATGACCGCCTCTTCGGGCGCCTCGCGCAGCAGCCCCTCGGCATAATCGCGGGCGTCGCGGCTCTGCGAGAGCGCCCGATAACTGGGCCAATGCTCGGCCAAATTGGCACACCCCGCGATCAAAACCAGGGCCAAAACCGCCCACCTTGCCCGCTTGCCCACTTGCAAACCCGCAAACCTGCCCACCAGCAAGGCCAGCGGCACATAGGCCGGCATCAGATACTCCACAGTCTGCGGCGCGTCATAGGTGAGCGTCACGGCGGTGTGGACGAAGAAGCTGCCGATCAGGAGCAGCGCCAGTTTACGGTCGCGCCAGAGAAGCAGCGCGGCGCCCGCGAACGCTGCCAGCAGAAGCGGCAGGTTGAATTGGAAGCGCAGCAAGGTCGGCAATAGCACCAGCCGATCAAATAGATTAAGCGCGAACATATCGCCCCGAAAGCCACGGGCCAGGACGTGTTCCAGGAAGCCGGGCAGCGTGCGCAGTTCAGCCCCCCCACGCAGCGGCAGATAGATCAGCACCAGCAGGCCGAGGGCGAAGGTCAGCAACGGCTTGAGCCAGCGGCGCGGCTGGCGGAGCAAACCGGGATCAATCAGAACAAGGTAGAGAACGAAGGCAGCAGCAGGAAAGGCGAGTGATGGATGGTGGACGAGGCCGAGAGAAAGAGCCACCATGAAGAGAACAAGAGACCTGTCATCACATCCTGCATCTTGCATCTTGCATCTTGAGTGTAACGTGAGTGCATCGAGGCAGAGGGCGGTGAAGAAAGCGGTGAGGGGGCGGATGCTGGCCTGGGTGGCCGTGGCCCAGAATGTCGTGGCGGAGCCGAGCGTCAGCGCAGCCGCCAGCCCGCCCCAGGCGGAGTCGGTCATTCGGCGGGCGGTGTGGAAGACCAGCGCGCCGGTGGCCGCGGCGGTGACGGCGGAAAAGAAGTTCACGCGCCAGGCCGGCGTGCGAGCGAAGGGCAAACGCGAGAAGAGCCAGCCCAGCATCGTGTAGAGCGGATAGCCTGGAGGATGGGCCACGCTGGCGGTGGCGGCCACCCGCTGGAACTCGCCGGCATCGGCGGGCAGCACATCGGGCATCAGTGTGGCGCTGTAGAGGGTCAGGAAGGCGAGGAAAACTAGAGGCGACAGGTGGTGAACGAAAAAGGGTCGGGATTCGGGGATTGAACGCCGATCATCCGTACACATCTTTGCGGTGCCTAACCTCAAAATCCAAGCTGCTCTCGGAATGTCTTGAGATCGGTGCCCTCTCCCGCTCTGGCTTGCTCCAACGCAATCTTCAATGAAACTGCGAACTCGGATCTTATCTCGCTACCTTCCTTGTCCAGCAAATCCGTCCAGGCATCTATCAGTTGAGTAAACCAGATTCCAAGACGCTGGTCTATCGTGCGCACGACAACATCCTCAAACTCCGAAGTCGTAAGTTGTGCTAAAGTTTCCATTTCCCCCTCCCCTCCAACCTATTATATACACTCACTTGCAACCTGCAACTCTCTCATAAGCCGGGAAATCGTAGCGGTTCCAAGGCCCTCCAGAGGCCACCAGAGGCTTTCTGCGGCGTTGTGCGAACTCATCAACCCCAAGGCGGCGGGTATGGAAACCCGCCCTACATCCTCTGGCTATGTAGGTCGGCTTTCCATAGCCGACGACTTTTGACTTGCTTCGAAATCCC
>CAZANJ010000089.1:1908-9315 GCA_964486415.1 uncultured Anaerolineales bacterium | reverse complement strand
TCAGGGATGAAAATCTTACCCTTCGTAGGGCCGGATGCATCCGAAAGCCGCTCGAACTCGATGCCCGTCATCACCTCTGGGTAAATGCCATAGCCAAACTCCGGCTTAGTACGCGCATCGATCATATCAAAGCCCGTCGCGACGATGATGGCGTTGACCTCGATATCCACGAACTCTTCTTCTTGTTCGAAGTCAATTGCGCCAGCGGGGCAAGCATCTTTGCATAAAAAGGTCTTACCGCACACCCCTCGCGTCAGGTACAGGCAAGCTTCGGGATCGACGGTGTATTTGAGCGGCACCGCTTGCGGGAAAGGTGCGTAGATTGCAGAACGCTTGGAGATGCCCTCATCGAATTCGCTGATGATGCGGCCCTTCATCCGGCAGGCCTCGGCGCATGCACCACATCCTGTACACTTATCGATGTCCACATAGCGCGGTTTCTTCCGCACCCGTACCTGAAAGGTGGGAGGCTTCTGGTTATTTGAGTCCATTAACTCGACTGCATCGACCTCGGAATAGGTCATCATCTCAATATTGGGATGCTGTCCTGTGTCCACCATCTTGGGCGTCAGGATGCAGGATGAACAGTCCAAGGTCGGGAACGTTTTATCCAATTGGGCCATACGGCCTCCGATGGAGGGCTCCCGTTCGACCAGATAAACAGGGAAGCCCGCGTCGGCGATGTCAAGTGCGGCTTGGATACCAGCGATACCTCCGCCGATGACCAACGCTGCTGGTTTACCTCTATCCATACTCATTCCCCATCTCAATCCTCTATTCCCAAATTGGTGGGCGACCACGGGCGACTCGTCGCCTGAGGGTCGCCCCTACGCTCATCTCACCGATTCC
Organism: uncultured Anaerolineales bacterium; assembly: GCA_964486415.1. GTDB lineage: Bacteria > Chloroflexota > Anaerolineae > B4-G1 > B4-G1 > CAZANJ01. Next base: position 8,466 of record CAZANJ010000089.1, on the reverse strand, counting down.
AACATTCTGTACACGCTCGTTATCTCGACGCCTTTCCGTCTCGTCGCTTTGTTGGGACACGCGACAATGCAAGCGCCACAGCCCTGGCATAGAACTTCAATAACCTCGGCCGTATGTGCCCCGGGCTCCAGCACGCGGGCACCGTAAGGGCAGACCTCAACGCACTGACCGCACGCGGTGCATAAACGCTCGTTGACCTCCACTGCCGGTATTGGAGCTTGTAGTATCTTTTGCTTAAGTAATGCAGCTGCTCTCATCGCGGCGCCTTGAGCTTGCAGGATGGACTCGTCGGAGAAGCGCGGTGAGTGGGCCAGGCCGCACATAAAGATGCCTCGTTTGGTGAAATCCAGCGGACGCATCTTTGGATACTCCTCCTGGAAGAAGCCATTCTTATCCAGTTCCACTTCCAGCATATGGGCCAGTTCTTGAACCTCGTTGGGCTCGATTCCGGTGCTCAGAACTAACATCCCGGCTTGGAGTTCCACGTCATCGCCGATGACGGGCTCATGCAACTGGATCTTCAAGCCATCATTGCCCGCTGTGACCTGTGGCTTGTCCGGTAGTTCATAGCGCATGAAAACCACGCCCTTGTCACGTGCTTCGCGGTAATAGTCCTCCCTGAAGCCGAAAGTGCGCATCTCGCGATATAGCACGAAGACTCGCGCATCTGGGTTTTGCTCCTTGATGCGGAGCGCGTTGGTGACGGCCTTGGTGCAACAGACCCGACTGCAATAGGGCCGTTCTGGCTCTCTCGACCCGACGCACTGGATCATCACCACGTCCGAGGGTAGATCTTCGCCCGCGTCAAGCAGTTGTTCCAGCCCGCGTTGCGTGACCACACGTGCATCCTCGCCGTAGAGATACTCGGTCGGCTCGACTTCGTGGCCGCCCGTAGCGACGACGATAGCGCCGACTTTCCGATTTGTCAATTTGTCAGTTTCTTGATCTTTCGACTGGCTGATTTTTACCGCGAAGTTGCCAACGTGGCCCTCTACTTCCGCCACCTGGGCGTTCAAGAACATGGTGATTTTCGGGTGGTCCTTGGCCTCCTCAATCAATCCACCCAGGAATGCGACTGGATCCTCGCCGGTCAAGGTGTAGTTCAGATAACGCAGTTGACCGCCTAGCTCATCGGAGCGCTCCACCAGATCGACCTCGTGGCCCATCTCGGCCAGGTGTAAGGCTGCTGTTATCCCAGCCACGCCGCCGCCGATGACCAGCGCCCGTTGAGACAGTTCCTCGCCTTTGACCTGTAACGGTTTCTTCACGCGAACGCTGGAGACCGCCATCTCGACCAGTTCTCGCGCCTTGGCAGTGGCGCCCTTACCGTTGCCCTGGTGGACCCACGCTATCTCGCCCCGCAAGTTGACCCGTTCCAGCAACTGGGAATTCAGCCCGGCCTTGTGCATCATCTGCTCGAAGCTGGTCTGGTAGAGGCGGGCCGGGCAGCCGGCCAAAACCACGCGGTTGAGTTCGTGCTCCTGGATAGCCTCTGCGATGAGCTCGCGGCCGCTTGACATGCATGCATTATGTATCACTTGCACGAAAGCCACATCGCGCATTTCCTCTGATTGCTCAGCCAAAGTGTGCAAGTCGATCACCGCTCCAATCTCGGCGCGGCAATCGCAGAGAAATACGCCCACGCGCGGCCACTCCTGGAGCACGTTTCGCTCTTCTTCCCCCGAGAAGCCAGGTTTCGTCGCTTCGTTTTCAGGAGTAGCTCCGTTCCTTTCCACAAACCGAGTCGCGCTGGCGGCTACCGCCGAAGCCTCGATCACCGTCTCGGAGATGTCCTTGGGCTCGCGGAATGCGCCGCTCACCAGGATGCCCGGTTGCGAGCTATCGCCGGGGTGGAATGTGTCGGTCACGCAGAAGCCGTAGCGGTTGAGATCGACGCCTAGCCCTTTGCCCAGTTCTTGGAATCCACGGGGCGGCTCGAAACCGACCGCGAGCACCACCATGTCGAAGTCTTCTTCCTGTACGCTCCCGCCTTCATCTACTAAGTTCAGTTGTAAATTGCCCGTCTGTTTGTACTCGTGAATCGAGGAGACCATCGCGCGGCGATAGTTCACGCCCGGCAATGCCTCGACCTTGTCGAAGCTTTCGTCGAAGTCCTTGCCGTGGGCGCGGATGTCCATAAAGAATACGGTTATTTCAAGATCGGGATTAAGTTCCTTGGCCACCTGCACCTGCTTGGCCGTGTACATGCAGCAAACGGAGGAGCAGTAGCCGCGATCAATCGATGGATCACGCGATCCCACGCATTGGATGAAGGCGATGCGTTGAGGGTTTTTCTTATCAGAAGGGCGCAAAATTTCGGCACCGGTGGAGCCGGAGATGCTGACCATCCGCTCGAACTGGATGCTGGAGAGCACGTTGTCATAATACCCGAAGCCATATTCGCCCTTGAGGCTGGCGTCGAAGGGTTCGTAGCCGGGGCTCATGATCAACGCGCCTACTTCGACCGATGCGCTTGAGGCTTCCATTTCGAGGTCAATGGCATCGGTGGGGCAAACGTCGACGCACTTACCGCAGCGTGTGCAGTAATCCATATCGATGACGTAGGCCGGCGGGATCGCTCTGGTTGGCGGTCGATAAATTGCCTTCTGGCTGTCGATGTCACCTTCGTATTGATGAGGACGCTCGATGGGGCAGACCTCGGCGCAAAGGCCACAGTTGTTGCAGCGTTCGATATCCACGTAGCGTGGCTTGCGGCGCACCGTGACGGTTAAGTCGCCCGGCTTGCCCTCCACATCCACTACCTCTGTGTAAGGTAGAATCTCAATGTTGCGGTGGAGGTCACACTCGATGGTGGGGCAGTAGGCCGCTCGTCCTGGCAGCATCAGACAGATGCCGCAAGAAGGATTTTTCACAGAAGGAAAGGTCCGATCCAGAAGATGGAGTGATCCGCCGATGCCCGGTGCGCTGTCCAGCAGATGGACCTTGTATCCCGCTTCTGCCAGCAGCAGCGCCGATTGCATTCCGCCGATACCCGCGCCGACTATCAGGACGCCACTATTTTGCTTAGATTTGCCGTTATTGCTCGTCATAGATTCCTATCCTCTAAGAAATTGCGAATTGCGAATTGCAAATTCCTTCTATTCTCAATTCTCATGTCACGTGAGCAGCCCACGCGCCTTTAGCAGCGGACGGGGGTCGACGGAGTGCTTGCTCAGCCATTTTTTCACGCCAGGCAGCTCGAATGCTAGCGCCATCAACTCCGTGAAGTAGAAAATCGGCATCTTTTGTTGTGAGGCCACTTGCCGTGTGTCCAGGTTGATCTGGCACATTCCGCAGGCCGATGCGATGCAATCCGCGCCGGCCTCGAAGGCGCCCTCGACGATTTTGGTCGATAGCATCGTCACTACCTCGCTGCGCGAGAGCGTAAAGCTGGCTCCGCAGCAGTCAACTTTGTATGACCAGTCGATTATTTCCGCTCCAAGCTCTGCCATCAACTGATCCATCGTCACCGGGTGCTCTGGATCGTCCCAGCCGGTCACCTCTGGTGGGCGTACCAGCACGCAGCCGTAGTAAGATGCCACTTTTAGGCCCTTCAGTGGCTTGGTCACCTTTTCCCTGATTTTTTCTTTTTCCAGATCATTGCTGAGCACTTCCAGCAGGTGACGGGGGAGCGCTTGACCTTCGTAATGGAAGTTCAGTATTTCTTCCATTTCCTCTCGCCAATCTGGGTCATCGCGCATCTTGAGGTCAGCGTCGCGGCAGTGCTGATAACAAGCCGGACATGGGATAACCATATCCAGTCCGGCATCTTGGGCCAGCGCCACATTGCGCCCCGGCAGGGTCATCGCAAGCTGATGATCGATGCTATGGGCTGATGAAGCGCCGCAACAGTTCCAATCATCCAGTTCCATCAGTTCGATGTCCAGCGCTTCACATACGGCCTCGGTGGAGAGGCCGAATTCCACCGCTGTGGTCTTGGATGTGCATCCAGGGTAGTATGTGTATTTCACTGACTCACCTCCGATTCAGCCGTGCGAGCCTTTTTGTAGAGCGCTTTGATCTCTTCCAGTCGTTTGATGCGTTCTGGCAAGAAAGAAATTTTGCCATTAAGGATGAGGTTGGTGCCCAGTTTCATATCATCGAGCAGCCCTTGGAAGAAGACGGGGTATTCTTTCAATAGGCAGCGGGTTTTGAACTCCGCCAACATGGTGAGTTCGTGCACCCGTCCCCACATCCTGATGCTGTCGAGGAAGGATTGGTGCAGTGAGTAGATCGCTGTTTCTGGCGCGTATCCTTCTTGCAGCGCCATCTCGCGGAGCACGTCCATCACCGGCGCTAGCCTTATCTGATTGGGGCAACGTGTGCCACATGCCTCGCACCCAATGCACATCCAGATAGCCTTACTGCTCAGCACTTTTTCTCTTTGGCCTAGCTGGATCATTCGAAGTAACTGGGCCGGTTTGTAGTCCATCATGTAGGCCGTCGGACAGCCGGCAGTGCATTTCTGGCAATAGAAACAGCTTTGTACTTCCTCGCCGCTTCGTCTTTGTATGAGCTCGCTAAAGGCGAGGTCAGTTCCAACCGCGATGGTCATCGTTTCCTCCAAATGTTGCGAATTGCAGATTGCAAATTGTAACTGTGAATGAGGTTGAGGCTGTGTCGTTCACAATTCATCATTCGCAATTAGGCTTAGAACTCTCCGGTGTGATCGACCAGCCGTAACACAAGTACAGCCATATCCATCGTCGTGCCATCTTCTGTGATGAAGTAGTCGTTCAGCGTGACTTCGCGCTTGAAGCCGAGGTCCTCGAATGCCTTGATGACCCGATGCTGCGTGGTCAAAATCTCGGCGTACAATTGCTGTAGCCCTACGCGCTGGGCGATCTCAATCAGGCTGCGCAACATCAAGGTCCCGATACCTTGGCGTCTGTACTCCTGATCTAGGAAAATACGCATCCAGGCCAGGTGTTTATTGTAATGTTCGCCGAAGTGTAAGGTGGCATCTCCCACAATCTTGCTGTCTATGACCGCCACCAGGGGGAAGACGCGCTTGAGATCCAGACTGTCCACCCATCCTCGCACAACGTCTGGATCGGCTGCGTCGTTGCGGAAGTATTCCAAATCCTGCTTGGACGCGCGGCCAAAGAGCCCCACCAGATCTTCTTTGTCCTGCTTGGTCAGCGGGCGCAGTAGCAGTCGCTCCCCGCTGGGCAAGGTCTTCACTTTCCGATAATTTTCCAGTTGTTTCCAAACGTCTGCCATTTTAGTTTCGACCTCCATTCACAATTTACGATCCTCTGTTCATCGCTTGCCAGATCAGCTCTGTTATGTCCATCACGCGCATTCTTGCACGTCGTGCCTCTTTGTGCCGGCGCGTTGCTGCCATCAACGTGCGTTCACACTGCTGGCAGGCGGAGACGATTACTTGCGCCTCCACTTCACAGGCCCGGTCAATCCGGTGTAGCGCTACATCGGAGACGGCTTCCGGGTCGAAGCTTTCCAGATTGCCTCCCCCCCCACAGCACTCGGAGATGGATCTGGAGCCGCTCATCTCCCTCAGTGTGAGATCAGGAATGCTTTGCAATACCTTACGGGGTGCGTCGTAGACCTCGCTTTTACGGCCCAGGTCGCATGGGTCATGGTATGTCACTTTAAGGGGTAGTGTGTTTAACGGCAGTGCACTCTGATCGATCAGGTCTGCCAATAGTTCTGTCGCATGGTAAACTTCAAAGTCCAGCTCTTCTCCCAGCACCTTTGGATAAATGGCCTTCCACATATGATAGCAAGAGGGGCAGGTGGAGACTAGCCTGGAAGTCCCCAGTTTTTCCATCTGAGCCACGTTGTGGCGCACTATCTTCTCGACCTTTTCCATCTCTCCCAGCGCTAGCAAGGGATAGCCGCAACACCATTCCTCTCCTCCCAAAGTGGTGAAGTCAACCTCCGCTGTTTGCAGTATGCGGGTCAACATTTGGGGCACCCTGTAGCTGCGCGGGAAGAAAGCGCCGACACAGCCCACGAAATAGACGACCGCGGCCTTCTGTTTGTTTGCCAATCCGGTGGGGATATGCTCCAGATTCTGGCTCCAGATCAGACGGTCGGTGTTGTCATCACCGCTTACGTTGTGGTCTTTCGCGATTGTCTGGCTCAGTTGATTGAGGCGCTGGATACCAATGCACAAGCGGTCATCGATCACCGGTTCTTCATTCGTTACTGCGGCGGGTGTCGCTTTGCTTACAGAAACCTGTCCTACAGATGTCACCGACTCGGCCAACATCTCTCTTAGCTCGTCGCAGTCTTCCCGTCTATATCCGTATTCGGTGGCGATTTGTCGTAACTCGATCATCACTTCGCCCATATCGATCCCATTGGGGCAGTGCTCGGCGCACATTTCACAACCCAGGCAGAGCCAGATGTCGCGGCTGGTCAAGACCCGCTCCCAGTCTCCCATCTGCAGGTGTCGCAGAATATGATCCGGCCCATACTCCATCGCGAAAGCAACCGGACAGCCAGCGGTGCATTTGTGACATTGATAGCACGTAGCAATTTGCAGATCGCGGATTGCAGATTGCAGATTGCTGTTTGCATCGTGGTTCACTT
>CAZANJ010000089.1:0-1808 GCA_964486415.1 uncultured Anaerolineales bacterium | reverse complement strand
AACCCTTAACCCTCAATAACTCACCACATCCGCCATAGCCAAGATCTGCGCAGGCGTCCAGTTATGTATCTGACTGGCCTTGTTGGGGCAAGCTACCACACAAGCGCCGCAATTCTGACACAGCGCCGCGTTGACGGTGGCGATGCCCTGCACCGGGTGAAGCGCACGCGCTTCATAAGGGCACGCTTCCACACAGGCCCCGCAGCCTGAGCATAACTCCTCGATGACGTGGGCCACAGTCGGCTCCTGGGTCATCTCATCGTGGGAGAAGAGTTGCAGCACCTTGGCCGCAGCGCCCGAGGCCTGTGAGACAGTCTCCGGGATGTCCTTCGGGCCTTGCGCTGTTCCGGCCAGGAAGACTCCGGCTGTCAAGCTTTCGACCGGGCGCAGCTTGGGGTGGGCCTCACTGAAGAAGCCGTACTCGTCCGCGCCGATGCGCAGCATCTGCGCCACGTTCAGCGCTTGCTGACTGGGCAGCATCGGTGTGGCCAGCACCACCAGGTCAGCTGCTACCTCCACCGTCTGATTGCTCAGCGTGTCGGCGCCCCAGACCTTCACTTTCCCCCCGGCCCCGCTGTCACGGAAAATCTTGCTCACTTTCCCGCGCAGATAGAGGATGTCCTGCTCCTCCATCGCTTCCTGGACATATTCGTCATACCCCTTGCCGGCGGAGCGGATATCGATGTAGAAGATGTAGGCCTGCCCGCTTGGCACTTGCTCCTTGAACATCATCGCTTGCTTGGCGACGTACATACAGCAAACCTTCGAGCAGTAGGAGACTCCGCGCTCTGGATCACGGGAGCCCGCGCACTGGACGAAGACCACCTCGCGTGGCACACGTCCATCGGAAGGGCGATGCAATTCCCCCGTACTCAACATCTCCTCAAAGGTGAGGCCATCTATCACATCCTCCATTTCGCCGCCGCCATATTCGGGCAAGCGCCTCATCGGATATGGGTCCCAGCCGGTGGCGACGACAATGGCGCCTAACTCGAAGACCTGGGGTTCGGATTTCATAGTTGAGGATCCCGGCTCCGTTGGCTGGGTAGTTGAAATCGTGATCTCGAAGTTACCCACGTACCCATCGACCTCTGTCACCTGTGCGCTGGTCAGCACCTCGATGTTGGGGTGATTGAGCACTTTTTCGATCTTACGCTCCAGTAGACCGGGCGCGGCGTCGAAGTTCAGATAGGTGCCGCTGAGACGCGCCATCTTGCCGCCCAGGTGCTCCTCGCGCTCGACCAGAACCACGGGGAAGCCCGCGTTGGCGATTACCATCGCCGCTTCCATACCCGCGATCCCGCCACCGATGACCAAGGCCCGTTTGGTGAGCGGGAGTTTGAAGGAGTACAGTTCCTCGTCCCGCGTGACTTTCTCCACGATGCTGCTTGCAACCTCGGCTGCCTTCTCGGTGGCGCGCTGATGATCGTGTTGATGTACCCAGGAACATTGCTCGCGGATATTGGCGATTTCACAGCGGTACGGGTTCAGACCGACCGACGACGCCGCGCGTCTGAATGTCGCTTCGTGCATCGCGGGCGAGCAGGCCGCGACTACCACGCCATCCAATTGGTGCTCCTCGATGGCGTCCCGGAGCAATTGCTGGCCGGGATCGGAGCACATATAGCTATAATCCGTGGCGTAAACGACATCTGGGTGCCGACGGACTGCTTCGACCACTTGCTCAACATCCACACTGCTTGAGATGTTGATGCCACAATGACAGATGAAAACACCGATTCGGCTCATAATGGGGATTACATTCCTTGCTTTCTGATGCGTACTTTGACGTTATCCAGAACGACTAG
>CAZANJ010000088.1:7608-9414 GCA_964486415.1 uncultured Anaerolineales bacterium | reverse complement strand
GCTATGGAACGTGAGCGAATATCACGCATCGGTTTGGCTCTGTTGAGCTTGACGCTCTTCCTTTTGCTCTGGCAAAGCGTCCTTTGGATTGGCAATTATCCGACTTTTATCCTGCCATCACCAGGGGCCGTGATGAGGCGCTTTATGGGCTTGCTGAGCAGCGGGACTCTCTGGCTGCACGTCAAGGTGACGATGAAGGAGATTCTGATCGGGCTGGGACTGGGCGCCGTCACGGCCACGTTTCTGGGCTACCTGTTGGCCCATTTCCCCATCGCCGAGCGCTTGCTAGCTCCCTACATCGTCGCCTCCCAGTCGGTGCCCACCGTCGCCATCGCCCCCTTACTGGTCATCTGGTTCGGCACCGGCATCCTCTCCAAGGTTCTCGTCTGCGCCTTGATCGTCTTCTTTCCCATCCTGGTCAACACCGTCGTCGGCGTGCGCTCGGTGGATAGAGATTTGTGGGACTTGATGCGCACCCTGGAGGCCAGCCGTTGGCAAGTGATCTGGCTCTTGGAGATACCAGCTGCACTGCCCGCGCTTCTAGGAGGGCTGAAAGTGGGAGCCACACTGGCCGTCATCGGCGCGGTCGTGGGCGAATTCGTGGCCGCCGATCAGGGTTTGGGATACTTGCTAAAGCAAGGGCAGCAGGTCTATGATACTCCCCAGGTCTTCGTCGGCATCATCACGCTGGTGGCGCTGGCACAGGTGTTGTATGGTGCTGTGGCTTTGGCAGAGCGCTTGCTGCTTCGATGGCAAAAGTGAAACCTAATTGCGTAAAAACGTAATGCGTAATGTAAGGAGTTGATAATGTTGAAGAAAAGTGTGGTTTTTGTTGGTCTGTTTTTGGTCATTTTCCTAGCGGCCTGTGCCGGTCCGACGACTGTGCCTGAGCCGACGGTGGAGACCACGCATGTGCGGCTGCCGATGGGCTTCGTCGCCAATGTCCAGTTCGCGCCCTGGTATGTGGCCATGGAACGCGGTTATTTCACCGACGCGGGTATCGAGTTGGAGTTTGATTACGGCGATTATGACACCAAAGGTGTGCAGTTGGTCGCGGCCGGGTGGACGCCCTTCGCCATCGCCAGCGGGGATCAAGTTCTGAAAGCCCGCGCTCAGGGGATGCCCGTCGTTAGCTTCATCAACTGGTGGCGCCGTTTCCCCGTGGCGGTGGTGGCCCTGGAGGAAAGTGGAATCCAGCAACCGATCGATCTGGAAGGCCGAAAAGTGGGCATTCCCGAAACTTTCGGGGCGGCCAGCTACATCGGCTGGAAAGCGCTCGTCTCCGCGACCGAACTTGATGAAGAGGCGGTTCAGTTAGAGGTCATCGGTTACGCCGCGTTAGAGAATCTTACAGTGGAGAGAGTCGAGGCGGCCGTGGTCTACGCCAACAACGAGCCAGTCCAACTGGAGGAACGCGGGTATGAAACCGCCCTCATACCAGTGGCCGACTACGCCCCGCTGGTCTCCAATGGCGTCATCGCCAGCGAGGAGGTGCTGCGCGAAAACCCGACGCTGGCTCGCGCCTTCGCCCGCGCTTTCCTGAAGGGTCTACAGGATACGTTGGACGATCCCGACGCCGCCTTCGAGATTTGCCGCAAGTACGTCGAGGGACTTGATGAGAACGCGGAAGTGCAGCGGGCAGTATTAGAAGCTACCATGGATTACTGGCGCGGCGAGCCCCTGGGCGCCTTCGACCCCGATGCCTGGCAGAACACGGTCGACGTGATGCTAGACGCTGACCTGCTTGAAAAAGAGGTGGACCCTGAACTCGCCTTCACCAACGACTTCCTACCATAGTGCAATCTG
>CAZANJ010000088.1:0-7508 GCA_964486415.1 uncultured Anaerolineales bacterium | reverse complement strand
TGCAATCTGGAATCTGCAATCTAAAAAATGAATGAACCACTATTAACGATGGAAAGGCTGGGCCTGACCTATGACGATGCCCATGGCCTGCTTCCAGTGCTGGAGGACATCACCTGTCAGGTCGAGGAGCGTGAATTTGTCTGCTTGGTGGGGCCTTCGGGCTGCGGTAAATCGACTTTGCTGAGAGTGGTGGCTGGCCTGGAGCAGCCCACAGCCGGGGAGATCCGCCTCGCTGGGGAGAGCGTGACGCAACCCAGCCGCAGCGTGGGCTTCGTCTTCCAGGAGCCGACGCTGATGGACTGGCGTACCGTGGAGGCCAACGTGATGCTGCCGCTGGAGGTGAATGGTCACTGCGGGCTGGAAGCTCGGCAGAAGGCCCATAGACTACTGAATTTGGTGGGACTCGTTGGCTTCGAGAGGGCCTATCCGGCGCAGCTTTCCGGCGGCATGGCCCAGCGGGTAGCACTGGCGCGAGCCCTGGTGCATGAGCCGCAACTCTTGCTGCTGGACGAGCCCTTCGGCGCTTTGGACGCGCTGACGCGGGAACGCATGGGTCAGGAACTGCTGCGCATCTGGCAAGCCCGCCGCAAAACCGTTTTGATGGTCACACATTCTGTATCGGAGGCCGTTATCCTCTCCGATCGTGTGTTGGTGATGGGGCCTAGGCCCACCTCCATCGTGGCGGATGTACCGGTGGATTTGCCGCGCCCGCGAACCGCGGCGATGCAGGAATCGCAACTTTGCAGCACATTGGCGCAGCGCGTGCGGCATGCGCTGGATCAATCCGCTTGAGAGAACATATCTGCTCAGCCCGCTCAAGCCGGTTGTGTCACACAGTCTCTTGCTGATGCCAACTGATGGCTCAAGGAAAGAAACCGGGTTTTTGGGAAAAACCCGGTTTCTCGCCCGCTATATTCCCTTGGTCTCAACCAGCAGCAGCGACTCCCCAGAAGACGGACAGACATTCGACATGAGGTGCATCACCTGCGAGGGGTGCCAAGAATCACTTGCTAAATTGGCCAATAGGGAGTATAATTGATAATGCAAATCATTCTCAATAAGGACTGGGGGCGAATTAGCATCAAAAGGTAACGATGGTCACAAAAGATCAATTGCGTGAAATTTTCCGAGAAGCGGGGCGACGTTTGACCCCTCAGCGCAGCCTAGTCCTGCAACTGCTTCGGGAGAGCGAAGATCATCTGGATGCCGATGCACTTTACAATCAAGCCAAGCGTTGCGCCCCCGACATCAGCTTGGCGACTGTATATCGTACCCTGGCCTTGCTCAAGGAACTCGGCCTGGTAGAGGAACATCGCTTGGGAGAAGGACATAGTCATTATGAGGCGGTTCAGGATGAACCGCATTACCATTTCATCTGTCAGCGCTGCGGCAAGGTGATCGAATTTGATACTCCATTGGTGGAGGAAATTGAGCGTGAGTTATGTGAAAAAGAGAGCGTTTGCGTACTGAACGCTCACTTGCATTTGATCGGTTACTGCGCTCGATGTCGAGATGAAACGGAAGGATGGAAAAATTGTGAGACATAGATCTAGGATGCATAGGCGGATGAGGCCTCAGTCGGACAATGTGGTCTCTCTCAGCGCTTTACACACTGGCGAACATGGCGAGGTCGTTGAACTGGCAGGTGGGCGGTGTATGTTGAGTCGCATGACGGCCCTGGGATTCACGCCGGGTGTGGAGGTAAAGGTACTGCAAAACTTTGGACGAGGGCCGCTCATCACCCGAGTGCGGGATACTCGTGTGGCGCTTGGGCGCTGCGAAGCGGGGCGGGTCTACGTGCGCCGGAGCCCATAGAGTCAAAGATTGGTTCAATTTCTAAAATTGAACCAATCCAGGAATTGCAGATGATGAAAGAAGATAAAGTCTTAGTGGCACTGGCCGGTCAGCCTAACGTGGGCAAATCCACTCTCTTCAATCTCCTCACCGGGCTCAACCAACACGTGGGCAACTGGCCCGGCAAGACGGTCGAGCGGAAAGAGGGCACCTTTACCTTCGATGGTGTCACTTACCGCCTGGTTGACCTTCCTGGCACATACAGCCTGACCGCTAACTCGGCCGAGGAGGTCGTGGCGCGCGAGTTTATCATTCGCGAGCGGCCCGATGTCGTGGTAGCTCTGGTGGACGCGGCCATTATGGAGCGTAGTCTTTACCTGGTCTCGGAGCTCATCTCGCTCCCCTCGCCCGTCATCGTGGCGCTGAACATGATGGACGTGGCCGAGCAGGAGGGATACCAGATCGAGCCGGATGTGCTGGAGGCCGCGCTGGGGACGCCCGTGGTGCCGATGGTCGCCACGCGCAATCAAGGCGTGCAAGAACTTCTGGAGACGATGGACCGCGTGGCACGCGGCGAGGTCACATACAATCCGAAGACCCCCAGCATCCGCGCCGACCACCGTGAGGTTCTTGAGGCGGTCGATGAGCTGATCGCCGGCTGTGTGCCCGATCCCTACCCCCAGGAGTGGGTGGCGCTGAAATTGCTGGAGGGAGACGAAGAGATCACCCGCATGATGGAGGAGTGCTTGCCGGAGGATCACCTCCAGGCGCTCCGATGTGTCCTTAGGGAGCACGATGACGCCCTGGTGGCCGTAGCCGGTGGCCGGTACGAGTGGATTGGGCGCATGATCCGCGCCGCCGTGACCCGCCCCGTGACCGGCCAGATTGGCTTGACCGAGCGCCTGGATCGCTGGGCCACCCATCCATTCTGGGGCCTGCTGATCCTGGCCGGCATCCTGGGGTTGGTCTTCTGGCTCACATACAGCGTAGGCGCGCCGATACAGGATCTATTGGACACGCATGTGGTGGGAAGTTTGGCCGATGGTGTTGGTGCTGCCATGGCTGGGGCACGCCCCTGGCTGCGGGATTTAGTCGTGGACGGACTGATCGGTGGGGTGGGAGCCATGCTCACCTTCCTGCCCATCCTGGTCATTTTCTTCGCCGCGATGGGCATCCTGGAGGACGTAGGCTACATGGCGCGGGCGGCCTACGTGATGGACGGCTTTATGCACCTGATGGGATTGCACGGCAAATCATTCTTGCCCCTCTTCGTGGGCTTCGGGTGCAACGTACCGGCAGTGCTGGGCACCCGCGTGATCGAATCGCGCCGCGCCCGTCTGCTGACCATCCTGCTGGCACCCCTGATCCCCTGCACCGCGCGGATGACCGTGATCGCCTTTCTCGCCCCGGCCTTCTTCGGTTCAGCTGCCACCTTCGTCTCTTGGGGCATGATCCTCCTGGCCCTGTTCGTACTCGCGCTCTCCGGCGTGCTGATCAACAAGACGCTTTTTCGGGGGGAACGCGCCGCTTTCATTATGGAGCTGCCCCTCTACCATCTCCCCAACTGGCGCACCATCGGCTTGTTGGTCTGGCAGCGCAGCCTGGCTTTCGTCAAGAAGGCAGGCACACTAATTTTGGCCGTCTCAGTCGTGATCTGGGTGCTATCGACGCTGCCCGGCGGGGACGTGGAGACCAGTTACCTGGCCCACATCGGGCGTTGGCTGGAGCCGGTGGGGCGGCTGATGGGCCTGGATTGGCGGCTGATGGTGGCGCTCCTGGCCAGCTTCATCGCCAAGGAGAACTCCATCGCCACGTTGGGCGTTCTCTTCGGCACGGGCGAGGGGACAGGCTTGGCGGAGACGCTGGCTTCCACCTTCTCCGCTCCCACAGCGCTGGCCTTCCTCACAGTGCAGATGCTCTTCGTCCCCTGCGTCGCCACCGTCGCCGTCGTCCGGCAGGAGACCGATTCCTGGGGCTGGACGCTCTTCAACCTGGGATTCCTGCTGATCGTATCCCTGGGCTTTGGAACCCTCGTCTATCAAATCGCCCGCCTGGCCGGGCTGTGATGTAGCCTGCGATCTGGAGTCTAGATGAAACAAATAGAGCGCCTCTTAGTCGTCGCACTGATCATAATGGCACTCTTGGCGGTGTCGGTCGTCTTCGTCGCGCCGCGATTGAGGCAGCGCGATATCGCCTCCGAACAAACCTTCGAGCCCGGCGAGACCGAGACTATGCTCGCCGAGGTGATCGAGATACTGGAAGAGGATACCATCGAGCTGGGCGACGGCAGCACGCAGCCCTACCAGCGCCTTCTGCTGCGCGTCAAAAGCGGCACCCTGACCGGCGAGGAGGTCGTCGTGGAGGAAGGGACGACCAATATCGTCAGCCAGGAGCGGCTGTTCAGCGCTGGCGACCGAGTCTACCTGGAACGCGCCGTGGGGCCGGAGAGCGATCGCCTCTACATCTCCGACTTCGTGCGCACCGGGCCACTGCTCAGCGTCATCGCCGTCTTCATCGGGCTGGTGATCCTGGTGGGGCGCGGCAAGGGCCTGCGCTCGCTGATCGGATCAGCCATCAGCCTGGCCGTGATCTTCGCCTTCATCCTGCCGCAAATTATGGCCGGCCGGGACCCCGTCACCGTGAGCGTCATCGGCTCCATCATCCTGTTGGGCGCTTCCACCTACATCACCTATGGCTGGAATCCCAAGACCCACGCCGCCGTTGTCGGTATGATGCTCAGCCTGGTGCTGACCGGATTGCTGGCCTGGATATTCGTGTTCTGGACTCGCCTCACCGGCCTGAGCGTGGAGGAGGGCGCCTATCTGGTGATGGAGCTCGGCCCGGATGTCAAATTACGCGGCTTGGTACTGGGCGGGATCATCATTGGCTCGTTGGGCGTGCTGGATGACATCTGCGTCGGTCAGGCTTCGGCCATCTTCGAGCTGGTCAACGCTAATCGTGATCTGGAGTTGTTGGACCTTTTCCGTCGCAGCCTGAACATCGGTCGTGACCACATCGCGGCCATGGTCAACACCCTGCTTCTGGCCTACATGGGCTCGTCGATGCAGCTCATGCTGGTCTTCACCATCTACCAGGAACCGATCTGGCGGCGCATCAACCGCGAGCCCATCGCCGAGGAGATCGTGCGCACTCTAGTAGGGAGCACGGGCTTGATCATGGCTGTGCCCATCACCAGCTTGATCGCCAGCCTGCTGGCTCGCCGAGTAGTGAGTAAATCGCGGGATCAGCAGAGCGACAGCGCTGAATGAGAGGACGGGCAAAATGCTGAATCGATTGCTAGAACTGTTGAGGTCAGGTGGAACTTATCGCGTCGTCGACCTGGCCCGAAAGTTGGAGACCGCGCCCGCCCTGGTCGAGGAGATGCTGAGGAGCCTGGAGCGGATGGGATACCTTAAATCGACCGCCGGAACCTGTGGCGGGAAATGCGCCCAATGCCCAATGTCAGGGCTTTGCGCCGTGGGAAAGGGAGAACAGATATGGGCGCTGACGGGCAAAGCACCGAACTGAGCTCCCTCTCCCCCTTGGGGAGAGGGCTGGGGTAAGGGGGAAAAAGCACCCTCACCCTAACCCTCTCCCTCGCAGGGAGAGGGAATTGGAATCCCTCTCCCCAAGGGGGAGAGGGCTGGGGTGAGGGGGAAAAAGCACCCTGAAGGAGAATCATGAACCAATCCATCATCCCCATCAAAGCTGATAAATTCACCAACGTCTTCGCCGTGGCGGGGCGCAAGGGAGCCATCCTGATAGACGCCGGCAATCCAGATTGCGCTGACGCCATCCTGAAGGGCTTGGCGGAGCACGATCTCGCGCCCGACGATGTGCGATTGATCTTGATCACTCACGGGCACGTGGACCATTTTGGCAGCGCGGCTGCCCTGCGCGAGCAGACCGGCGCTCCGGTCGCCATCCACGCCGCGGACGCCGAGGCGCTGCGACGCGGCACCCACATGCCCGGCACCCTCAACCCGACGAACCGCTGGGTGGCCTTCTTGATGCACTCGCCCATCGCGCGGCGCCTCGCGGTCCCCGACTGCGCCTCAGCTTTCGAGCCGGACATCACCTTCGCGGATGAATGGCGCCTGGATGAGCCCCAAGGTTTCTTGCAGTCTTTGCAGATTGAGCTTCCGCAGGTCAGGGGACGAGTGCTCCACACGCCGGGCCATACGCCCGGCTCCATCTCTGTGCTTCTGGATGATTATTCTGGGAATGAGCAGAACGGAGTGCAAGCGGCCATCGTCGGCGACATGATCATGGGAAAGTTGATGGGCTTCTGGCCCCGACCGGGGCAGCCCATCGTCGCCTGGGACATGGAACAAAATCGGGAGAGTCGCCAAAGGCTGCTCTCCCTCTCGCCCGCTATCGTTTACGTCGGCCACGGCGGGCCGTTTCACATAGATTCGCTACGCCAGCATCCTGCTGGCTGAACTCAGTCGCGCTCCTAAGCCCCGAACTTGATCAGGCGCCCGGCGTTGGCCATCGCCAGGGGCAGCAGATCGACGTGGTAGATGTGGCCCAGGCCACCTGCCATACATGGCCGTTCCCCAAACTCCATCACCCCATCGCGCCGGATGTGCTTCGACCAGAGCAGCACCGGCAGCTCGTGCCAACTGTGCGCCTTCCAGACCGCTGGCGTGGAGTGGTCGCCGGTGACCAGCACCACATCCGGCTCCAGGGCCAGAATATCCGGCAGCACATGATCCAGGTGCTCGATTACCTCCGCCTTGGCCTCGAAGTCGCCGTCCTCCCCGCGACTGTCGGTCTTCTTGACGTGGAAGAAGAAGAAATCATAGTCGGCCCAATGCTGTTTTAGGGTCTCGACTTCTTCCTCGATGGTATCTCCCGTCGGCAGCACTTCCATCCCGGCCAGCTTGGCCACGCCACGATACATCGGGTAGGTGGCGATGGCGCCGCAGCGCAGCTTGTAGATGTCTGGCATCCTGGGCAGACCGGGATCTTTGGCTATGCCGCGCAGATTGCAGCTATTGGCCGGATGATCATTCTCTTCCGCGTCAGCCGCCAGGATCTCCCGCGCCTCCTCAAGCCATTGGTTGATCAGCTCGGCGGTGTGCTCCGCCTCCGGGCGCAAGGGCTCCACCGGTAGCGGTGGCACGCCCGTCTGCTGGGGATCGGTCTCGGTGAGCCCATCATACAGCCCCTCTCCGCGCAGCACCAGCACGAAGCGATACTCCTTCACCGGCTTGACGAATATCTCATCCACGCCCGGCAGGCTGATGGAGCGCAATCGTTCACAGAGCTGAGCGCCCCGCTCGGTGGGGATGCGACCGGCCCGCCGATCGGTGATCGCGCCCGTCTCCGGATCAACGCTGCAGAAGTTGCCGCGCGCCGCCACGTCCTGCGGTTGCAGATCGAAGCCGATGCCCAGCGCTTCCAGCACGCCGCGCCCGATCTCGAACTCCAGCGGATCATAGCCGAAGAGGCTCAGATGACCGGGGCCGCTTCCGGGCGTCACGCCGGGAACCACGGAAGTGCTCAGCCCGCAGATGGAGCGTGCCGCCAGTGCATCCAGGTTGGGGGTACGTGCCGCTTCCAGCTCGGTGGGCCCCTCCGGCGTGACTGGTAGGCCACCCAATCCATCTAACACGAGCAGGATGATCTTGGTCTTTCCCTCAATCGCCAATTCTTTCATCAATTCTAAGTTAGCCATAGTTGCTCCTTGTGTAAAGTACATAAATAGT